>NZ_ATDO01000044.1:0-43865 GCF_000445085.1 Sphingobium sp. HDIP04
GATCGGAGTATTCCGGGCGGGGATTTGATCGGACGATGGAGCCTGAGCTTTGCCGATATTGATTTTGTAAATTCGAAGCCGGCCCTGACGCGCCTTGGCCTCGCCGCGCAGCTGAAATTCTTCGCTTCCCTGGGGTTTTTCGCGATCGATCCCGGCTCAATCCCTACCGATGGCCTCTCGTATCTGGCCGAGCAACTCGGTGTCGAGGCTGGCGAGATAGCCGGTTATGACTTTTCCAGTCGGACAGCACGACGGCATTGTGCGGAGATCCTGATCCATCTTGGATATCACCGCATGAAGCGGGTGGATCGCGCGCAATTGACGGAATGGATTGCTGGCGAGCTGTGCCCGGGCGGCCAGTCGATCAATGCCATGCTTGAGCATGTTTTCCTGTGGTGCCGGGACCGGCGTATTTATGGGCCGTCGCGCAAGGA
The DNA here is from genome assembly GCF_000445085.1 of Sphingobium sp. HDIP04. Lineage (NCBI taxonomy): Bacteria > Pseudomonadati > Pseudomonadota > Alphaproteobacteria > Sphingomonadales > Sphingobiaceae > Sphingobium > Sphingobium sp. HDIP04. The sequence continues at coordinate 435 of NZ_ATDO01000044.1, forward strand.
GCTTGAACGTGTCGTTCGCTCACAACGGCAAGATTATCTGGACACCTGGCTGATCGGAGCCAGTGATCGGCTTTCGTCAGATGCGGTGGCGTTATTGGAAGCCTCGCTTGCCGATCCGGACAGCTCGACCGGATTCAACAGGATGAAGGGTGACGCCGGACAGGCAACGCTCGACAACATTCTCGACGTGACCGAGAAACTCGCCTTTATCCAGAGACTTGATCTTCCCCATGATCTCCTGACGGCTACGGGCAAGCCATGGGTCGATCAGATTGTTCGCCGCGTTGCCGGTGAAAAGGCCTCGGAGATGCGCCGGCATGCGCCGGCGCGACAGCTCGGCCTTTATGCGATTTATCTAATGTCGCGGGAGGCGCAACTCACTGACGCGATGATCGACCTGCTGATCGAAACCGTTCACAAGATCGGAACGCGCTCGAAACGCAAGGTGGTGGGCGATATCGCGAAAGACATCGAGCGGGTCTATGGAAAGGAGCGCCTGCTGGTCGAGATCGCCAGCGCCTCGATCAATGAACCATCGGGGCGCATCTGCGATGTCATTTTCCCGATCGCCGGTAAGGCCAAGCTGGCGGCGATCGTCAAGGAGAGCCATGCGAAGGGCGCTCTGGACCGGCGCATCTACAAGGTGATGCGTGGTTCCTGGGCCAATCATTACCGGCGCATGCTGCCAAGCCTGCTTTCCGTACTTGAGTTCCGGTCGAACAACGCGGTGTGGCGGCCGGTCCTGGCGGCCCTCGACTGGATCAGGAGCAAGGTGGATGGCGGATGCCGCTTCGTGCCATTGCAGGATGTTCCGATCGATGAGGTGATTCCAGCGCGATGGCGCAGTTCCGTCATTGATGACGATGGGCGGGTAAACCGGATCAGCTATGAGCTTTGCGTCCTGACGCAACTGCGCGACCGCATCCGCTCCAAAGAAATCTGGGTGGTCGGGGCGGATCGCTATCGCAATCCCGATGACGATCTTCCCAAGGACTTCGAGATCAGGCGAGATGCGTACTATTCCGGCCTCAGCCTGACGCCAGATGCGCAGGCGTTTTGCGCCTCGATCCGGGAGGAGCTTGAACGGGAACTGTTGCTCCTCAATGCCAATATTCCACAAAACGACAAGGTCCGGCTCCTGTGGCGCGGCGACAACCGGATATCGATTACACCGTTCAAGCCCTTGCCCGAACCGAAGGGTCTCGCTTCGATCAAAAGCGAGATCGGTCAGCGCTGGCCGATGACCGGACTGCTGGACGTGTTGAAAGAGGCTGCTCTGGACACGGGATTGATGGATGCTTTCGAAACGTCGGCCTCGCGGGTTACCCTGTCGAAAGCAGCCTTGGCTCAGCGTCTTTTGCTGTGTCTCTATGGCTTGGGCACGAACGCCGGGCTCAAGCGGGTCGCTGGCGCAACACCCGATGTCAGTTACGAGGAATTGCTGCATGTCCATCGCCGTTTCATCCACGCGCCAGCGCTGAGGGAGGCGTGCGCGCGGGTAGCAAACGCGACACTGGCAATCCGCAATGCCGCAGTATGGGGAGATGCGGGCACGGCATGCGCGTCCGATTCAACGAAGTTCGGCGCGTGGGACCGCAACCTGATGACGGAATGGCACGCCCGCTATGGCGGCCGTGGCGTCATGATCTACTGGCATGTGGAGAAGCGCGCGACCTGCGTTTATTCCCAGCTCAAGCGGTGCTCTTCCTCGGAGGTCGCCTCCATGATCGAAGGCGTGCTACGCCATTGCACCGACATGGAAATCCAGCGCCAGTACGTCGATAGCCACGGCCAGAGCGCAGTCGGCTTTGCGTTCTGCCGACTCCTTGGATTTGAGCTTGCCCCGCGGCTGAAAGCAGTGGCACGCCAGAAACTGGCCCTTCCCCAAGCCGGCATGCGCACGCGGCTTTCCAATTTACTGCCGATCCTCTCCAGCCCGATCGACTGGGACGAGATCGAGCAACAATATGACGAAATGGTCAAATATGCCGCTGCCATGCAATCGCGCACCGCCGATCCGGAAGCGATCCTGCTCCGGTTTGCCAGAGCCGAAGTGATGCACCCGACCTACAAGGCGCTGAGTGAACTCGGCCGCGCGGTCAAAACAATCTTCCTATGCCGGTATTTGCGTCAGGAGGCATTCCGCCGCGAGATCCACGAAGGGCTGAATGTGGTTGAGAACTGGAACGGCGCTAATGGTTTCGTGTTCTTCGGCAAGGGCGGCGAGATCGCCACCAACCGCATCCATGAGCAGGAAATCTCCGTTCTGGCGCTACACCTCCTGCAAGCGTCGCTGGTGTATGTGAACACCCGCATGCTTCAGACCGTACTGGTTGAGCCGAAGTGGGCGGGGCGGATGACGCCGGAAGATTATCGTGGTCTCACGCCGTTGATCTACAGTCATGTGAACCCTTATGGCCGCTTCGACCTCGACCTGAACGACCGGATTGATTTTGGACGGCTTGCAGCGTGAGGCGGCTGATCGGCCTATAACATTTGGGTACACCCCAGAGTGATAGGGCCGAGTGACACCATTCGTCTGTCACAAAAGGGTGGGTTTGCGCTCAATGTGACGATACACTGCAAGAGCCACCCTAATGTGACGGATTTTGCACTTGGCTCGTATCGGATATGCCCGCGTCAGCACCACGGACCAGGATCTGGATATCCAGATTGGCCGCCTCAAGAATGCAGGTTGCGAAATTATCCGTTCCGAGACCGGATCGGGGGCCTCGCGGAGCGGGCGCACGGAACTGGAAACGATCATGCAGTTTATGCACACCGGCGACGAGCTGGTCGTGCTGCGGCTCGACCGGCTCGGCCGCTCCACGCGCGATGTCCTGAACCTGGTGCATGAGCTTGATGAAAAGGGAGCTTCGCTGCGCATCCTTGAGCCAGAGGTGACGACGGCGGGCGACATGGGGCGAATGGTCATCACCATACTCGGCATGGTCGCCGATATGGAGCTGAAGTTCATCAAGGATCGTCAGCGCGCCGGGATCGAAGCGGCGCGCGCCGAAGGCGTTTACAAAGGCCGGAAGAAGAACGTCGATGACGATGAAATCCGCCGTCGCCTTGCCGCCGGCGCCAGCAAGGCCCGCGTTGCCCGCGACCTGAAGGTCTCACGAATGACCGTCTATCGGGCGCTCGACATTATTCCGTCACAGACCAAACTGCCGGAAAAGCCGCCCACTGCCAGCATCGCCCTGCATCTGATTATCGAGAACTTCAACAAGCGTGGAAGAGGTAGAAAACCCGCTCGGGAGCGGATTGAGGCGATGCTGGAACGCGACTACGCCATGGTAAAAAACGGCAATTGTGATTACAAACTGACCGTCGCCTATGACCCCGATCCGGATGGCATTTCCCTTGATGAGGAAATCCAAAGCCTCCTCTCCGAGATGTTCAACATCGCAGAGAGCTACAATTGCTCCATGGAAGCCGATATCTACGAGGTCGGTGGTCAGCAACGGTCCTGGTAGAATCAATCAAGCGTTCAGTGTTCGTTCTTCAACCTGGCCAAAATCGCAGCTTCGGGCCGACTGGGCCCAATAGAGTGCAGCGAGCATGAGGGACCGATAGACGTATTCGCGGAATGGGTATTGCACAGCACCGCGCATGATGGCGTAGCCGAGCAGTATGATATAAATCACCATTCCCGTGCGGAGCGGCCCAGCGATCCAGCCAACAAACCCAGCGTAGTTTGAAACTACAGACGAGTTGAGTTCGTTGACGAAGCCCTGATAGGCATTTGTGAATAGATCGTATTCCACCAGATCGCTCCGCGTTATTATTCAATCGAGCTTCGAGCTGTCACATTCCCGCCGCTTTGCGAGCGCGAGCCATCTGATCTTCTCGATCACGGGAATATTTGATGGACGCGATGGCAGACTTGATGCCTCCGCAATTCTTGGCAACGGGAATGGGAAGATCGGATTGTTTGAGTTCGCTGTTCATGATCTTGTCGCACTCCGATACGATCACCGGAATTTGATCTTCATTGGCTTTGAGCCATTCCACGTCGTGATAGGTCATGAGGATTTCGGGAAAAGCGGGCGCGCGTTGGCAGCCGGCGATTATGCCGGCTGCGCTCAATGCTACTAAGGCCATCTTTCGCATTCTTACATTCCCGCCGCTGCTCGTGCGCGGGCCAGTTGCTCTTCACGATCGCGGGAATAGCTGGACAATGCTTCCGCCGTTTTGGCCGCTTGTTCGGCCCGACGCGCCCGCTCCATGGCATCGACGCGGAGCTGGTCGTTCATCATCGACGCACTTTCGAGCTGGATGCGCGCTTGAAGGTCAGCAACTTCCTTGGCCGTTGATGCCGACGCTAGGCGACTGCGCAGCTCTTCCAGGCCTTCGCCGCGCGATGTGGCCGCTTCGCCCATCCCTTCGGCCATGGCCTTGTCCATTGCGATAGAGCGCGCGGACTGATAGCGAACATCAGTCTGATCGCCATTCGCGGACACGCCGAGACGTTCGAGCATGTCCTGATAGATCGCATCGGAACGGCCGCCGTAGCCGCCGCCGCCGCTGAAATCGCCGCGCGCCATGCGTTCGAGGGAGTTCACATCGACGCCGAGCGTGCGAAGCGAATCCGTCTTGAGCTGGTTGGCGATCGAGGAAACATCGGTCAGCTGGTTCAGCCCTTGGTAGAGCTGCTGCGCTTCCGCAATCTGCTGGCGACCTTGCTCGATCATCTGCATGGTCTTCTGGATTTGTTCGATGTGCTTGAGCACGGACGTGCTATCGAACACAGGGATACCCTGCGCACTGGCCGGCGTCGCGGCCGCAAGGCTCCCGATCGACACAGCCGCCAAGAAAAGCTGCTTCATAGTCTCACTCCTTTCAGCTTGGGCGCCGGCGCCGGTGAAATTCCGGCAACCAGAGCTTCGGATCATTGCCCAGTTCGGCAATAACTTCGCGGGCCACGCCCGTTGTTTCAGCGCGTCCCGACAGCACGGCCAGTTCATCGTCCATGCCAATGAGATCCAGGCCAACGACAACGGAGTCATGGCCCTGCTTCACGAGGAATTTGCGGCTTTCCGGCGACAGCTCTTCGCGCACCAGCTTAAATTCGGCCTCCGACAGCGAGAAGCCTTCGATGTAATCCCGGCGCTGGCCGAACGGATTGGGCAGGAAGATTTTCGTTGCGACCTGCTCCAAGATCGAATGGCTGATCGTGGACCGCAGCGCGTCTGCCGGCGACTGCGTTGCAAAGACGAGGAACGCGTTCCGCTTGCGGTATGTCTTGAGGCCATCCTGCGCGAATGCCGTGAACGCCGGATCGGCCAGCGCCTTCCAAAATTCGTCAATCGCAATCACCATGCGCTCGCCTGTCAGGAGCGCGTCTATCCGCTCGAACAGGTAGAGCATGACCGGCGTGCGGATTTCCGCGTTTTCGAGGAAGTCGGTCATATCGAAGCCCACGAAACGAGCTTCGAGCGACATGGAATCTTCCTCATTATCGAAGACCCAGCCAAGGTTCCCCTCGGAGGTCCACTTGACCAGGCGCGCGCCGACGCCGCCCGAGTCCGACATGCCGAGCATGGTCCGCAGCGCCGACAGCGAGCGTTGCTCGCGTGGCAGCTTCATCACGGCTTCAATGCCATCGTCGATCAGGTGCGATTCCTGCACCGTGATCGGCGCACCCTCTTGCTTCACCAGCTGGCGGATGAAGCGACCGAGGAACGCGCGATGGGAAGCCGTATTGTCGAGCGCCTTGAGCGGAGCGAAGCCCGTAGGCTCCCCGTTGCGCAACGCGAGATAGGTGCCGCCGCTGGCGCGAACAAAGATTTCCGCGCCCTGATCCTTGTCGATGAAGATATGGCGCGCGTTGAACTTTTCGAGTTGCGCCATCAGGAAGTTGACCAGCACCGTCTTGCCGCCGCCCGATGGACCAATGACCATCGAATGGCCTAGGTCCGCCGAATGGAAATTGAAGTAATAGGGGCTGCGAGCGCTTGTCTTGAGCAAGGCGACCGCAGGCCCCCAATGATTGCCGTCCTCGTGCCCTGCCGGGAACGTATGGAAGGGCGAGAACGCCGAGAAATTATATGATGTGATCGGCGCGGGGCGCGCCCTCCACGCGAAATTGCCGACCAGCTGCGACCAATAGGCAGCTTCCAGCGCCGCGCTTTCGCGGGCGGCGACCATGCCCGTATCGGCCAGCGCAGCGCGCGCGATCGACATGTTATCGCGCAGCTTTTTCAAATCTTCCGCGAACACCGTCAGCGTGAAATGATGGTCCCCCAGCACAAAGCGGTTCGATTGCAAATCATCGGCCGCGTCGATCAGCTCATCCATCTGACTGATCGCCTTGTCACCGGCGTTCGCCATTTGGGTCTGGCGAAGCCGGAACCGTTCTGTTGCCGCCGTGCGCGACAGGAACGTGAACGACTGCGTTATGGCGAGGCTGAAATCGACCGACAGCAACGATTCAAACTGGCGCGGCGTTGTCGATGACGGATACTCGCGAATGCCGAAAATGCCGCCGAACATCGAATGATCGGCGTCGCGGACCTCAAATGTCTCAGCGCCGATGATCGCGCGGCTCGCATAGAGCGCCGAACCGAGACGGCCACGGACCAGAGGGCAGCGCCGATAGCGCCCTGTCATCACCTGGTTTAAGATTTCCAGCGGTTCGGAGAACAGGAGGCCGCGGTGCTCATAGATGCCGACACGGCGCGGACGAACGCGCAGCAGCAGCTTTTCCAGATCGCGCACCTTGTCTTCCAGCAGCTCTAGGGCTTCCGCGATATTGGCGTTCTTGTCCTCCTGCTTCTTGCGCAGGAAATCCATCAGCTTGTCGGTCGCGTTTGCTGTTGGGCGGATCACGACCGTCATGAAGAAGCGGTTGCGGAACATGCGTTCGGCCGTCATCCGCTCATAATATTTTTGATCGAGCTTCGCGGCGAAATGGGAGCGGAACGTGCCGCCTGGATAGTCGCGCACGCGCATCCGCAGCATGTGCGTCCAGATCGAAAGCCGCTCGTCATGGATATTGCGCCAGACCCCGTTGAGGCGCGTGTGCCAATCGTTCAGATCGCGCACGTCCGAAGTCTCGAAGGGCCGCCCATCCAGTTCGAGCATGAGCATCAGATCGCCATTATCGAGGGCGACCACATGCTCATTGACATGCCGCGAATACGGCAAGAATTTCTCGGGCATTTCCTCCCGCCTGGCCTTGTCAAAAGGCACCTTCTCCGCGAGCGCGCTCTTACCGAACACCACGACCAAATCCCTTTCGCTTGATTCCGTAGAGCGGCAGCGGCGTGTAGCTTGACCCACCCCAAAAGACGCGGTTCCGGTTCGCCGCTTTGGTCCGGCCCCACAGGAAGATCAGCCGGAACGCGTTCACGTCATGCCGAACGATAAGCCGCGCCATCGCATAAAGCGCGACGGCGGCCGCGCCGCCGTAGAGAGGATTGCCCGAACCAACCAACGTGATTGCGCCCGCCATGATGATGAGCGCGCCCGCTTCAATGGGAACACCCGCCCACAAAGCGGGGCGGGTGACGGCCAAGAACAGCGGGTCTTTTGTCATTTCTTCCTGACCGTCCATCCCCGATCACCCCGTAATCGTGTCGACGATCCACGGCGCGGAGAACACGATCACCACGCCAACTACGACCGTGACGAGCATCTGCACCGAAGCGCGGCCGAGGAACCACAGAAGGCCGACGACGATGATCGCGATGATCGCCAGCGTGCGGAGCAAACCGTTGCTCAGCAGGCCGAGAATGTTGTCGGCCAGGCCTTCAAAGTTTGCCTGCGCAAAAGCCGGCTCCGCTACGAGCAGGCTTGCCAGCAGCGACAGGGGCAGCGCGCGCGCCATGAGCGGCGAGGGCTTGAGACGCGCGAGCAGCGCATCGAGCCGGGATTCAGCCTTGATCTTCCAGATACGAAACATTCGACAACTCCTATCTTCGCCTTACGAACCAATCCGCGCGTGTTGGGCGCGGCCGAAAACATCCCACGCAGGCGGTGCAGGCGGTGCAGGCGGTGGAGCCGCCTCCATGTTCTCCGCTGCGATTTCCGCCAGCTCCACCGGCACACGACCGGCGCCAGTGTCGCTCATGGCGGCGCTGGCGGGCTGATCGCCCACGATGACAGTCGGGATTGCGGTCGCAGGCCGACCGCTAACGCGGCGGCCTGCATTCTCCACGCGGGCGACATAGCCGTTGCGGAAACCTCTCGATTGAGAGCCTGTGTTATACATGCTGAGTGCGACCCGAAGGGCCTCTTGCGGGGTGCGACCCGTCTTGGCCGAACGGAAATTGGACAGGAGCACACGGCCTGCCGCTTCGATATTGGCGCACTGCTTGAAAACAGTGTCCCACGTCAGGCCGAGCCAGCCCATGTTGCGTGAATTGATTTGGCCGAGGCCGAGATCCACGCTGTAGCCGCGCGCGACATAGGAGCGCGCGGTTGCGATGGCCTCAGCCTCATTACGCGGACGGCGCGGCTGACTGGCCACGCCGTTGACGTTGATCGCAAAAACATAGTTCGAAGATTCCGCATCCACGATCGCGGCGATCGTATGCGGTGCTACTGCTGGGGCGCATTGCGCCGCCAGCGACAGAACGGCTCCGGTTTCGAGGAACACGCTCCCGTTCCCGGTCAGTTGCGCGGCTGATAGTAGGTCTGTTGCCGCCCGTCAGTCCAAGTGACCGTCAAGCGCCCAGGCCTCCCATCATCCGGCTTCTTGTATTTGGTCTTGGCGATGCCTCCGCCCGTGCATGTCGGGAAGCTGCCGCCGAGAGCCAGCACGCGCCACAGTTTCGTTATCGGTGGAACACAGGCTGGATATTGCGTCGGACCACCCGGATTGGAGATGCACAGCACAACCTCACATGCCCAGGTATTATCCGATGCTACAGCAGGGGTCGATTGCACCGCAGCCCCCACCAGGGCCGTCGCGAGCGCGAAATTAAAAGCTTTCATCGCTTTCTCCCTCGTCATCGAGATTTATGCACATATCACGATGGAGGGGAAAGGGAAGCCTAAAACGCCAATTTGTTGCTGCATTGTTTGTCTGGGACTAATCGGATATGGTCATCCTCATATCCGTAATCGAGCACGACATGCCGCACAGCGCTTGACAGTCGTTTGTAGGTTTTAAGCGTCGGTTGCTCGAATAGGCAGACATTCAGCCACTTATCGCCACGCCACGATACTTTGACGTTGATGATCCATTCACTCGACGGCAGCTGCGCAATCTCGACTGCTTGGATCATTCCGCCAGCGGGGCGGCGGGTGGTTAGTTCGCGCTCAAGGATCGGATCATACTGCCAATCGTCGCTGTGCGGCATCGTGATTTATTCCCTTTTACCGATTATGATATGTCTATCCTCGCTTTGAAGGCGAGGGCAACCCGGCTTGTCATCTCTTGCCGCGCAACGACATTACAGCCATTAAGCGTGTCAACACGCTTATTCCGGCACCACACCAACCTCTTGTGTTTTAGACCTATGGCGCGCCCGAAAAGACAGGAAGACCCGTTGTTGCCGGTCCCGCTGCCGAAGCGGCGGCCAAGCCGTGCGAACACGCGCAACCTTGCGGCTTGGGTAAAACCTGAGCTAGCAGCTGAGATCAAGGGATTGGCAGAGCGCGAGCAAACCTCTGTTGCGGCTCTGGTTGAAGAGGCGACGATCAATCTCTTGAAGACGCGCGGGATCGAGTATCCCGACTATCTCCGTCATTACCGCAAAGCGGTCTAAAGATCGCACCATAAGCGTGTGCACACGCTTATTCTTGCCAATCCTTGAAACTTGAGCCAGTTATGACCCGCTGATTCCGCCTTGGAGTCGGCGATTCATCTGTTGCATTCGGGGTGGCTCCCCGCCTGCAACAGGCAACAAAAAACCCTCGCTTGGCTGAGCGAGGGCTGTTTGTGCCACCGAAGTGGGCGATTGCTTAACCCCTTTATCGGTGGCGCTGCGGCGAAAGTCAATCCTGAAAGCGTGCTTTCGGGAGCGATGGCGCTTGGCCTCGCGGGACCGACGAAGGGAGGTCCGCATGACCACTTCCATAGGCGCCGTGCTGCGTAGCACCGGCCTGGCCACGATCGACCGCGCCTTGCTTGCGCGTGCCGAAAAACCGCGCGTTAAAGTCTGGGCTGGCAGCATCGCCGTAGGCCATGAGAAGCGTGCCAAGGCTTACACGCCGATCCGTAATGCGCGCCAGATGCGCGAGATGATCGAAGCCGCAAAGCTCTACGAGCGGCAAACGCTCGCGCAGCGGCGAACGACCACACCGCGCATTCGCAACGGCGCGATCGGACAGGCCGGCATCCAGATCATTGAGTTCCTGGCCCGCGTCATCGACTATAGCACCGGCGCGCTGTTCCCCAGCCTTCACACCATCATGGATGGAACGGGCCTGAGCAAGAATTGCGTCGTTCAGGCGCTTTCGCGCCTCAAAGACGCGCGCATTATTGACTGGTTCAGGCGCTACGAGCCGGTTCCAGACCACGAAGCGCAAGGCGCTGGCCCGCGCATCAAGCAGGCCACGAACGCCTATCGCTTCCTCTTCCCTGCCTTCCTCTCGAAAATCTTCGCTGCTCGCCGCCGTCGCGGCATCGCGGCCGATCCAGCCCCCGCTTGCGAACAGTATCGCCAGATCGAGGCGGCGCGCGACATGGAGCGCATGAGGGATCAGCTGCCCCTATGGGAGCTTACCCGCGAAGAGCGGGACAAGCGCGAGCTGAGGGACATTCTCGCCAGCTTGGGCGAAGCGATTGAGGCGAAAGAACGCGAGTCATCCGCAAGTGAAGATAACCGGCGGAGATATTTATATTGAATGGCCCTAGTCGGGCCATGCGCGATATTGGCATATATCCCGACCGTTTGCCCGCCTCCGTGAAATGTGTATAAATCCCAATGTCGGGATACCGTTGACGAAAGAAGTTCGATGCAGATGGACGTCGAAGCACGCGCACGTCAGATCGTAGCGGATATGGGCGGCCACTGGCGCGGCTCATATGGGATGGTTTGCTGCCCAGCCCACAACGACCGCAACCCGTCGCTCCAAGTCACCCCCGGCAAGAAGGCGGTCCTGTTCAAATGTTGGGCCGGTTGCAGTCAGGAAGCCGTCTGGTCCGCGCTCAACAGCCGCAAAATCAATCGCCACACCAGCGGCGAAGCGGTCGAGCGCGCGCCCGAACCTTCGCGCCGGAAGCTCGCGCTGCAACTATGGGATTCCGCCGTGCCGATCGCAGGCACCGCGGCTGAACGCTATCTGCGTTCGCGCGCGATCGACCCGACCGGCCTCAAGGTCCGCTTCGCTCCGCGCTGCATCGTTGGTCCGCCCGACGCCCGCGAAGAGCATCCTGCCCTTCTCGTGCCGTTCGAGGCCGACGAAGGCATAATCGCCGTGCAGCGGATCTTGCTCGATCCGGCAACCGGCGAGAAACGCTACCATGCGGCGCTGCGCGAGGCGAAATTGACGCTCGGCCTGGTCCGACACGCCGCCATGCGGATCGGCGGCCAGCCAACCGGCGATGTGCTGCGCCTCGCGGAAGGCTTCGAGGAAGCCGTTTCCGTCACCCAGCTTAGTGACGGGAAATTCAAGGTGTGGGGCGCTGGCGGCATTCGCCGCTATGGCCTGATCGCGATCCCCGAACGCATCCGCAAAATCGTCATCTACTCGCAACACGGACAGGAAGCCGCACAGGCCATAGAAGACGCGCGCGACCACCTGACTGCAAACGACCGCGAACTGAAAATCATCCTCCCGCCAGCCCCGGCGCCGATGGACTGGAACGACATTCTTCAGGAGAGAGCCAGGTGCTGATCCGAGGTTTCAAAAAATGGCCGCGAAATCAGCAAATCGCGTTGCCCATTCTCTCTGTTTTCGCTTTCGGCGCGCTGTTCAATCAGATGCAGGCGAGGAATAGCGAGCCGGTTTCGATCCACGTCGAGAACCCGCGCATTATCGACGGCGATACGCTCGAAACGCTCGATAAAAAGCGGGTGCGATTGTCGGGAATTGATGCGCCGGATGAGGACGGTAAGGGAAATGTGCCCAAGATCGCAGCGGGCCTCTATCTGGAAGAGCTGGTGAAGCAAAATGGCGGCATGGATTGCACGAGCGATTTTCAGGACGAAAAGCTGACGATCGAACCGATATGCAACACGCGGCGGACAAGCTGGGGCCGGTCTAACCTTTCGTGCCGGTTTCGGTCGAATGGGGCATCTGTTTCGGCAACGATGGTGCGCCATGGATATGCCGTTGATTACAGGCAACATTCAGGGCTGGCCTATGCCCGTTTCATGAAAGACGCAGCCGATGAGCGCCGGGGCCTTTGGGGTGTCGATTACGAGGCGATGAGGAATCTGGCGATCGAGAGGGGCCAGCTGCCGAACAAGTGCAAATGATCGGAGCCGGGAACCTGCCCTATTCCACCACACGGCTGCGCCGCGCGGCTCCACGGAGCCAGCAAAGCCGTCTCCGCCCATTCGGGTGACGGTCAGGGCTATAAGGGAAGATCAGCATGAATGATGCGACGCGAACGACGATGCAGGCCGCGCCCAGGCACGGTGTATCGCCGCGCGTCGAGGCTATCGCGGCATGGCTGATCGCCGCGCTCATTCTCGCAGGCGGCGGGATCGTCGCACGCCTGATCGTCGATTATCCGCAGTTCCTGCCGAACAGCGATATCGGCTTCCTGATTTACCGCGCTGGACCCACAATTGCCCTGCTATGGGCCTGTGCCGGCGCTGCGATCACGATCAATGCCACGAGGATGCGCCTGATGCTCTTGTCCGCCTTGTGCGGTTCTATCGTTGCGGTTCTCGCGCTCGCCATTCTCTAGCCGCTAAATGAGCGGCCCAGGGCCGCACCCCGTCAGTGGTGGCAGCTGCCACCGGGGGAACACCAAGGGCACCCGCCCTTTCGTTCCCGAAGCATAATCGACAGGACCGGGTTGCCCGACAAGTTCGGCCAGTTCCGGCGCGCTCGCGCGCGCCGGGGCCTCCCTAGTCGTGCCGCCCGCACCACTCCCATCGATTTTGCTTCCCCCTCCCCATCCCGCGCTTCGCCAGCGGGTCAGAGCCGCAGGCCGCAGGCAGCGGCTTCGCCTAAAGGAGTGAAAAATGACCATCCAGACCATCCAACTGAACAAGCTGGCGCTTTCCGACCTCAACGTGCGGAAGGTGAAGCCCAAGGAAATCGAAGCCCTCGCCGCCGACATTCAGGCGCGGGGCGTGCTGCAAAACCTGATCGGCTATGACGAAGACGGCAAAATCAGGATTTGCGCCGGAGGGCGGCGCTACCGGGCCTTGAAGCTGTTGCAGAAGGCAAAGGCCATCCCCGGCACTTTCGAGGTTCCCGTTGAAATCCGCAGCAAGGACGAGGCGCTGGAAATCTCGCTTGCCGAGAACGCGCAGCGCGAGGACATGCACCCCGCCGATGCCATCGCAGCCTATCGGGCGATCATCGACAGCGGCAAGGACGTTGACGATGTTGCAGCATCGTTCGGCGTGTCCCCCGCCTATGTCCGCCGCGTGTTGAAGCTGGCGGCGCTGCACCCGACCATTCTCAAAGCCTTCCAGAAAGACGAAATCGGCATGGGCGCGGCGCAGGCTTTCGCGCTGACCGACGATCAGGACCGCCAGCTTGAGGTTTTCAAGCGCGCCGGCGACAACGCCCACCAAATCCGCGCCATGCTCACCCAGGAGAAGGTTGCTGATACCGACAAGCATTTCCGCATTGTGGGCGAGGAAGCCTATTGCGCCGCAGGCGGCACCTTCACCACCGATCTTTTCGGAGAACGTCGCTATTGTGATGATGCGGGCCTTGTCATGGACCTTGTGCAAGATCGGCTCGACGCCATCGCCAAGGCGGCGCGCGAAGATGGCTGGCGCGATGCAGAAGGGCAGCTCTACCGGCCCGATTCCTACTGGATGCGCGGCCATCTGGAACCCGCAGGCGAGCGCGACCCGACCGAGGAAGAAACCGAGCAGCTGGTCGAGATCGAGGCGGCAATCGCCAAGCGGGAAAGCGAGGTGGACGAGGACGAGCACGACTATGACGACGAGTTGCGCGCCCTGACCCGCAAGCAAGACGCCATCGTATCGGCTTGCCGCGTTTTCACTGCCGAGCAGAAGGCCGAGCACTCCCTTATCGTCTTCATCGGCCATGACGGTATCGAACAGGTCGCGTTCACCCGCAACGCCAAGAGCAGCGCTGCCGATGGCCCCAAGCCTCCCCGTCCCGACTACTCGCAGAAGGTCATGGATCAGCTGGGCGGCATCCGCACGATGGCGGTTCGGGAAGCCCTTGCCAGCGACCCGGAACTGGCGCTGGACGTGCTCTTGACGGGCCTCTTGGGGCAGGTTCGCGGCAACGCTTATTCGTGGCAACAAGCCGCCGAAATAACCGCCGAGAAGAACCGTTTCCATGTTGACGATGCGGTCATGGGTCATTCCACGATTGCCGACATTGACGAGATCGCGAGGGCCGATCTTGACCGCTTGGCCGAAACACCCACGCTGGACGACATGCGCCAGATGGATAGCGAAGCGAAATTGCGGCTGCTGGCCTACTGCGTTGCCTCGCAGATCACGAGCCTTTCGTTCCACAGCGACCGCGACCGCCAGCTGGCGCAGATCGTCGGAGCCGCGCAGATCGACATGGCCGACAAGTGGGAACCTAATCAGGTATTCTACGACCAGCTTAGCAAGGCCACGCTCTTGAAGCTGCTGGCCGAAGGTTGCGGCAACGACGCTGTAGAGAATTGCCAGACCATGAAGCGCTCTGACCTTGCCGTGACGGTCAACGAGCGCCTTGCGGGGCGGCGCATCCTGCCCCCCGCCCTTCGACCCTCTGCCTTGCCCGATGCCGCTGATAGCGAAAGCCAAGCGGCATGACGGCACGGGGAGCGCGCTTCACTCCCGCGCTCCCCGCAAACTTCGGGGCGGTGGCAGCTGCCACCGCCCCGCCTTTGCGATTAGCGAATGCGCCTGTTGAGGAAGAAAATTCCGATGGGTGCGACGAACAGCGCAAAGCACCACAGCATCATGTTGATGAACAGCTTGAGCACGATCAGGATCAGCGCTGGCATGACGAATATCGTGTTGCCGCGCATCGTATCCATTGCCGTGTCCCAAACCATCTTGGCAAATGGGAATAGCGCCGTGCAGATCAGAAAATAGATCAGAAGGATAGGATTTCTGATCCACCTGTTGTTTCATCTGGCAACTGGTTTAGATTCCACACAAAATCATGCAACCCGCCGCCATAATGAGCGGCCAGGGCCGCGCGCTTAATCGTCTGTCAGCTGCCACATAGGATCGAGCGGCCCAGGGCCGCGCCCCGTCAGTGGTGGCAGCTGCCACCGGGGGAACACCAAGGGCACCCGCCCTTTCGTTCCCGAAGCATAATCGACAGGACCGGGTTGCCCGACAAGTTCGGCCAGTTCCGGCGCGCTCGCGCGCGCCGGGGCCTCCCTAGTCGTGCCGCCCGCACCACTCCCATCGATTTTGCTTCCCCCTCCCCATCCCGCGCTTCGCCAGCGGGTCAGAGCCGCAGGCCGCAGGCAGCGGCTTCGCCTAAAGGAGTGAGGAAAATGGCCAAGGAAACGAACCGGATCGACATTTATCAGGCTGTCACCGACGACATTCTTGCGATGCTGGAAGCGGGGACAAAGCCTTGGGTGAAGCCGTGGAGCGGTGGGCCAACCATTCCGCTCCGGCACAATGGGGTTGCCTATCGTGGGATCAATGTCCTCAGCCTTTGGGCCAGCGCCATGCGTCAGGGCTTCGCCTCGCCCTATTGGCTGACCTTCAAACAGGCATTGGAGCTTGGTGGCAATGTCAGGAAGGGCAGCAAGGGGACCACCGTTGTCTATGCCAACAAGCTTGTCGTGAAGGACTCCGAGACGGACGACGAGCGCGCCATTCCGTTCTTGAAGCGATACACGGTTTTCAATGCCGATCAGGTTGAGGGACTGGACGGCAAATATCCCGCGCCCGCCCCGATCATCACCAACCCCGAAACCCGCGACGTTGAGCTTGAAGGGATGTTCTCTCGCATCGACGCAACCGTTCGCATTGGCGGATCGCAAGCCTATTACCACACCCGCGACGATTATATCCAAATGCCCGCTTTTGAAGCGTTCCATTCCGCCGACGACTACTATGCCACGCTTGCGCACGAGGCCGTGCATCATGCAGGGCATGAAAGCCGCCTCAACCGGAAAACCCTGATTTCAACGAGCCGCGCCGACTACGCGAGGGACGAACTCGTGGCCGAGCTGGGCGCATCCTTCATCGGTGCGATTGTCGGTTTCAAGGTCGAGGAACGCGAAGATCATGCTGCGTATATCGAGCACTGGTTGACCGCGCTCCGCAATGACAAGCGCGCGATTTTCGAGGCCGCCCGTGAGGCACAGAACGCCGCCGACTACCTGTTAGCGATGATGACCGACCAAGCGGATTGAAATGCCCCGCCCTGCAAAATGCACGAGACGCCGCGCAAGCGCGGCGTCCCGCTTTGGGAAGGTGAAATATGGGGGCTACTCAATGTGGTTTATATACAAATCCCGACATGTTAACTATGGCTGGGAGCAGGTCGTTTTTAGGTGCAAAATGGAAAATATCATCGACACCTACAGGAATCGCATCAAGGCGATGGGGTATGAGCCTCGTCGGCAGGAAGACATTCCTGCCGTGATGGCAGCTTATTGCGAGGCAATCGCAAATTGCAAGATTGAAGGACTTGAATTGGTTTCGGATGACCACTCTTTTTGTTTGCTGTTGGTCGAAACCCAAATTCCCGTCGATATGGCGATTGGTCTGGCGCAGGACTACAACCGTGATGTTCTGTCCCGCCAGAAACTCGCTGCATGACAGGTGAGCGACCCTTACACCTGGCGTAACAGCGACGTTCTTCGGAACAAGCTGGGAATCCGCGACGATAATATCCTCAAGGAGCGAGAAGCTTTCTTCTCGGTTGTCCGACATGGCGAGCTGGTCGTGCAGCGCGCCGCGCCGGCGACGAACGCGCGCGAGTATCGCGAACTGCACAATCATCTGTTTCAGGACGTATATGATTGGGCGGGGCGCTTTCGGACTGTGGACATAAGCAAACCCGGCAGCACTTTTGCCCGAGCGCACTTCATTGCCCGCAGCATGGAGCACGAATTTAAGCAACTGCCCGACCTCCACACCCTCAAGTCGATGGATCGTGATGGCTTTGCCGATACCATGGGGCGGCATATTTCTGAATTAAATGCCGTTCATCCGTTCCGTGAGGGCAATGGCCGCACCATGCGGCTGCACTTGCAGCTACATTCCCTTGCGGCCGAAAAATTCGTCTCGATCCAGGCAATGGGGCCGAAGGACTGGATGGAGGCGAGCCGCGACAGCTTCCATACCGGAAATCACGCCTCCCTCGCCAAAGTCATCCGTGATGCAATGCCGCTCGAACAGAACCGCGTCGAGCCAGCGCGTGGGCCAGCGGGCATCGCGTTTCCGCCCTCGATGGAATCTCTCATGCCAGTTGGCGAACGACGCGCAATGAGTATTGAGCAGGCCAAGGATCAAATCAGCCGTTACCTACCTACTGCGCAAACCGTTGCATCGCGGCAGCATGAGCAGCTTAACCGGATCGCGGAAACGTCCGCTGACATGCGCCAGCTGGCCGCGCGTTCAGCGCAGGAGCTTGCCTTTTTCCGAGACCCCAAAGGGCCGATGCACCACCTTCAGCTGATTGAGCAACGCCGCTATCATCAGATCGAAGTCAATTGGTCCGAGGGCATGGACCCGCTGCAAAGAGTCCGCGCCATCAGCGCGGGCGCCGCAGATTTCCTTTCGAAAATGACCGACCGCGACATTCAGGCCGCCGATCGCGCGCTACGTCTGCAAGTCATGCCTCCCGGCGTCAGCCAGGTTGATCTACGCCTTGCTGCGCAATTCGAGAAAAACTCGCCTGAGCAGAACCGGGCCGATGCCAGGTTCGCGCAATTCCAGCTCGCCATTGATAAGCGCGTCGCCACAGCTACCGAGCGCGGCGCATCGAAGGAACAGCTGGCGCAGATCGTCGAAAGCGCAAAGGCCCATGTCGCCGCAACATTGCGGGAAGGCAAATCACCGACGCCGACCGCCGAGAAAGCAAAGGACCGCGAGCGCTGAAAATGAGCGGCCAGGGCCGCGCGCTTAGTAGTCTGTCAGCTGCCACATAGGATCGAGCGGCCCAGGGCCGCGCTCCGTCAGTGGTGGCAGCTGACACCGGGGGGAACGCCAAGGGCACCCGCCCTTTCGTTCCCGAAGCATAATCGACAGGACCGGGTTGCCCGACAAGTTCGGCCAGTTCCGGCGCGCTCGCGCGCGCCGGGGCCTCCCTAGTCGTGCCGCCCGCACCACTCCCATCGATTTTGCTTCCCCCTCCCCATCCCGCGCTTCGCCAGCGGGTCAGAGCCGCAGGCCGCAGGCAGCGGCTTCGCCTAAAGGAGTGAGGAAAATGGAAGCGACGACTGACCAGATCGCCACCGTTGCGGCGCTGAACGACATTGCGCGGCGAACGATGGGCGTGACTTGTCGCACCGTGATTACGCAAGGCATCGCGGCGCTGGACGAGAACACGCAGACCGACATTCTCAAGATGATCGAGGGCTTTGAGGATTTCACACCCGATAACGATCCTCACGGCGAGCATGACGCCGGTTTCCTTTATCGCGACGTGATCGGCCAATGGCATACTCGCTGGACCGACGACAGCACGCGCCCTGCCCTCTCGGTCATGTGGAAGTTCGACTATTACGACCGCGATCTTGAATTTGGCAGCGCCGAACCGTGGAATCCCGATGCCACAACCCGCGTGCTCACCATTCTCCTGACCAGCGAATATTGAGGGAGGCCACCATGACCAAATCGCCCCCGGTGATCGAGCTTAGCTGGCGTGATGAGAATTACGGTTCCGTCTGCGCTGTAGCCGCCTTCCGCAACTATGCGGGCACACTGGATTGGAGCGACCGCACCCACCAGCGGTTTCGCGGATGCCTGAAACGCGCAGGCTTCGCCTTCCACGATGGCCGGTGCAGTTACATCGCCACCAGCGGCACCCGCGAGGATCGGCAGCTCGCCCTTTGTGACGAGCTGGCCCGCGCAGGCTTTCAGATCGACAGCGGCGACGTGAGGGCAGAGGCATGAACCGCGAACGCCGCAAGCAGATCGCCGCCGCCCGCGAGCTGATCGACAAGGGCAAAGCCCTATTGGATGAGGCGCGCGACATGCTCGAAACCATCAAGGATGACGAGCAGGCCGCCCGCGAGAATCTGCCCCCCAGCCTTGAGGACAGCGAACGCGCGCAGGCGATGGACGCCGCAATTTCCGAACTGGAAAGCGCGATTTCAGCCCTTGAAGACTTCGACGCCGACGAGATCGGCACGCAACTCGACACCGCCAGCGAATAGGAAGGATTGACCATGCAACCCATGCGCCACCTAGATCGAGACACGCGCCGCGCCCGCCTTCTGGCGGCGCGCACGCGCCCCGTCGGCGGGATCAACCGGCGCGGCATCTTCACCGGCCATTGGGACGGTGGCGATGTTGTGCGCCAGTTTCGCGGCGATAACGGATCGTGGATTGGCCTTGCCGCCTACAAGGCGCAGGAAGAGCCGGAGCCGCAGCCATGAAGATCAGCAACACGGCGAGCGCCGTTCGCGTCACCCTTTCCCCCACAGAGATCAGCGATTTGCAATTTGTCATCGAGGCGGCCGAGCGCGCGGGGCATTACATGCCCGCGCGCGTCCCGAACATCATGGCGGCGCTGACGCGCAGCGCCGACGATGTTCGGATGAAGCAGGCCATGAAGCGGGCGGAAAAAGATCGCGTGACGCGGATCGAGAAGGATCGGCGCGCGCGCGAACGTCAATTCATGCTAGGGGACCGATACAGCGTCATGGCGAGCCGCGCCGACTACGCCGATGCGTCTTCCGATCCGGAGGCACGCCAATGGGTTGACCTAGTGTTTCATAAAATCATGCAAAGGCCGCTTCCCGATCAATACGAAATCCGGCGCGACGTGTGGCGTGTCCACGTTGTCCAACTGGACGTCGGCACGCTCGGCGCTGTTGTAGGCGGCGATTGCACTCAAACCGCCGATCCCGCCGAAATTACTTCCGTAGCGGAGCAGCTGATCGCCCGCTTCGAGGGCAGAGCTTGACGCGCGTGGAGCGGTGGCAGCTGCCACCGCTCCAAAGAGATCTAGAATCTGGCGATGAGAGGCAGCAGCGCCGCCGCTTGGCTTCCCAGGACCGGCACCCAATAATTCGCGGCGCGGTAATCAGGGCCGAAATCGACCGCCATCACCCCAAAGACATATCCGATCATCGGCAGGGTCCACAGCAGACGCCCGCCCAGGTCCACGCCCATCAGCACCAGCGCGACGCCAAGCACGGCCCAAAGCGGAATCAGTCGTTCCATGATTTCGCGATGACGGACTATTCGCCATGCGCTTTCCCGGTCATCGGCGCTAACCTGCGATACGAGGCCCATAGCTTCCCCTTTTCATCAACGGTCGCTGGCGATCATCCCACGGCTTTATAAAAATATGAAGAGCGTTTCGCGCGCGTTGCCGCCAATC
Organism: Sphingobium sp. HDIP04; assembly: GCF_000445085.1. NCBI lineage: Bacteria > Pseudomonadati > Pseudomonadota > Alphaproteobacteria > Sphingomonadales > Sphingobiaceae > Sphingobium > Sphingobium sp. HDIP04. Next base: position 21,024 of record NZ_ATDO01000044.1, read on the forward strand.
CGTTGTATAGCCCTCATCGAGCGAGGGCGAGGGACTGTGACAGCGGCCCTTCGCAAATCCTCTCGCTCAAAGGAGGTGATGTGATTTGACAGCATATGAAGCAGCTCAATTGACGATCGCAGCCGTTGCGCTCGTGATCGCAATTGTGAAGCTGGGGAAGTCCGATAAGGGCTGATCCAGCGGGGCGGGTGGTCTGACAGGGCCGCCCGCCCTAAATGTTTGAACCCGCCGTGTGACAGCACGGCGGGTTCAGGTAGGTGCGTGAAATGAATCAGCACACGAAGCATTGCCTATATAGCCCTTTTCCCTTGCCAATCCAATAACCGGCGTGCGCGCGGCGCGTTCCCCTCCTGTTCCGTTTGGCGCATAAGCGCCCAATGGCTGCGAACTACAACCGCCCCAAGCCCATTGATCCTATCTGGTATCGGCAAGGCTGTTATCTGCGCATCCAGTGCGCTTGCGGTCGCCGCGTCGTCGCCCCGCTGGGCGACTTCGCCCGCTCGCGCCGCATTTCTTTCGATACCCGCATTTACGAGCTGATAGCGCGGCTTCGGTGCAGCCAGTGCCGCCGCAAGCCTTATGCGGACGTATCGCGCAACCGCTCGGGCAATTAAAATGACGGAGGATCCGATTGCTCGGATGCTTCCGGCGCTATCCGTTGGGCATGTCGCCGGCGACATGCCGCAGCGCCCGCCAGGTCGCCGCTACGCTATGACCTGGCGGGCGCTTTTCCCTAGATTGAGGCGGCAATGCCGCCGCGTCCGCTGTTCGACTTTGGGGCCTGTTCCTGCCCCCTGCCGCAAGGGCTGGACCGTCTCGGCCGCTATGCGGCCTCGCTTGGCGATCAGGCGGGTTTCCCCGCCCTTCCTTCGCTACGCTCCGTGCAGGACGGGTGATCCCCCTCCCCCCTGATCGGCCCTGATTTGCGGCATTCCCCGGCCCTGCTCGCCGCTGGGCAGAAGTCGATGACCCGTCATCGCCTTCGGCTCCATTCTAGGCAGGGAAAACAGCACATGACCGACATTCCGCTGGCAACGATTCTTCGGATCAACGCCGCCCGCACCATCCCGCTCGCTCGCTATGAGGAAGAGGGCAATTTCGACCGCTTCGGCTACATCAAAGACCTTGCCGGAAATCATGGCGCTGACCTTCCCGCCGTCATCGAGATTGCCGACCTACTCGGGCCGGATGAAGATTTTGACGGCCTTGTGACCACCATCGAGGACGCCGCCGAGGGCTTCGGCTTTGGTGCTCTTATTGTCGGGGGGGCGTGAGCATGGGCCAGGAGCTTATGACGACCGCGCAGATTGCGGATATTTGCGACGGCCGAGACAAGGCCATAGCCCTTTGGCTGGGCCTCTATGACACCTACCATGCAACCCGCGACGAGGCGGCGCGCCTGACCCTTGGCGGCGCACTGTCGCTTTCATGTGGCCGCGATTGGACCGAGGACACGTTGACCCGCGCTTTCATCCAGTCGCAGCCTATCGACCAGCGCGACAAGGAGACGGGAGCGCGCCAGACCATCGACGCACGCGCCAATTTCGAGCGCGTCTTGACGCACACGATGGACCGCCGGTGCTGGGCGGCCCTCATGGAGCAGCTGGGTTTTGACCAGCTGCTAGACCAGCAGGCCCGAAAGGAGTTTCATGACGGCTTGCGCGATGCTCCCGTGCCGTTCACGCCCGACAACTGCGCCGCAACTTTCGGGAATATCTGGACCAACCGGCGCGACCTCTATTTACGCGGCATTGCCAACGTCTTCGCCAAGCTGGATCGCCGCTTTCGCTCGCACAACGGTTTCAAGATCGGCGCGCGTCTCATCATCGACCGCGCCTTGAACGAATGGGGATCATGGGACCGATACGAGCGCCGCGACACGTTGCGGGACGTGGAGCGCGTCTTTCTGGAACTGGACGAAAAGCCCCCTGTTTCAGAGGGCCAGAGCATCGCCTCACAGGTTGCCGATGCCGCGCGAGTGCGCGGATCGCTGCCAACGGTGATCGAGGGCGACTATTTCCGCGTTCGCGTCTTCAAGAACGGCAATCTGCACATATGGTTCGAGCGTGACGACCTTTTGCAGAGCGTGAATCTGTTGCTCGCAGAATATTACGGCGAGGCTATCGGTGACGGCTATGAGACGACCGAGGCAGAAGCGGCCCCGGCCTATCATGTCACGCCCGCCAAAAACTTCGGCGCGTTCATGACTTCTCCAGAGATCGCCGCCCAGGTCATCGAACATGCGAGGATCAGCATAGGCCAGCGCGTTCTAGAGCCTAGCGCGGGCAAGGCCGCGCTTGCTTCGGCCGCGCGCACCGCTGGTGCCGATGTAACTTGCGTGGAGCTGCAACCCGGCTTCGCCCATGAACTACGCGTAATCCATGGCTTTGCCGATGCGATCGAGGGCGATTTTCTCGCACTGGACCCGGCCCATTATGCACCGTTCGACGCGGTGATAATGAACCCGCCTTTTGATCGAGGCCGCGACTGTGACCATGTGCGTCATGCCCTCGCCTTTCTCAAGCCGGGAGGCGTGCTGGTGGCGATCATGAGCGCGCGGGCAGAGTATGGCGAGGATCAGCGCCACAAGGCGCTACACCGCATGATCGCTGCTTGCGAGGCGATCTATTTTCACAGTCGTAAATGGATCGACCTTCCCCCCGGTTCTTTCGCCCACGCCGGAACCAACGTGAACACCGTTTTGCTTGCGATCCGCAAGCCTGGCTGATCGGTGCAGGCGGTGGCAGCTGCCACCGCCTGTCCTGGCGGAGATTGAGGCGGCAAGCCGCCGCGCTGATTTGTCGCGTTTTGGGGCCTGTTCCTGCCCCCTGCCGCAAGGGCTAGACCGTCTCCGCCGCTGCGCGGCTCCGCTTGGCGATCAGGCGGGTTTCCCCGCCCTTCCTTCGCTTCGCTCCGTGCAGGACGGGTGATCCCCCTCCCCCCTGATCGGCCCCGTTTGCGGCATTCCCCGGCCCAGCGTCGCCCGCTTTCGGCAGAAGTCGATGACCCGTCATCGCCTTCGGCTCAATTAGGAAGGGAAAGCCCATGAAAATCCGTATCTACCGCCAGACCGAGCAGGACTTTGACCGGATCGAGATCGAGGGCGCGACCTTTGAAACAATCGTTAACCGGGCAGCGGTCGAGGGGCTTCAATGCAGCGGTTATAACAGCAATCCGAGCCAGCGGCTTGAGTTGCAGGGCGCACCGAAATTCAAGGGCGTTTGCGGTCCTATGTGGGATGGCGATGCGATCCGCTACGAGTGCAGCGCCACCTATGCGGAGTTGAGCGCATGAGCGCCGCCGCCGCGATCCGCACCGCGCAGGCCGACGAGCTGGGCGACCAGATCATTGCCGCAGGCTTCGCGCCGAACGGCTTTCTGCTGGACATTAACGGGGCGCTTGATGTGCCCCGCGACTTTCCCCTTTCTGCGCCGTGGAATCTGCCGTCGCGCCTGTTCCAATTCCCCATCGAGGTTATCCGCGCAGAGCAGGACGAACCGCGCAAGATCGGTCTTCGCCATCCTTTGCTTGCCGCCCATCCTTTTGTGCAGCACGTCGAGCGCGCGCTAGGGATCGAGATCGCTCGCGATGGCGTGACGAACCGCCACGGCTACAGCAATCGCGCTCATTCGCTCTGGCATCATGCGGTGGACCTTATCAGCGCCGGGAAATGGCGGGAATTGCTGGAAACGCAGGAGTTCACCGAACCGCGCAACATCTTCAATGCCGTGGTCTATGGCCTGACCTACTCGCACCATGAGGACAAGAAGGCGAGCGGCCACATCAGCACGGGGGAGGCTCGCCAGATCATGCGGGAAATGGGAGCGACCGAGCCGACCGATCGCGCCGCCATGCTTCGCAGCTTTTCCGCGCCGTCCCCGTGCCAGCAGGATCGCGGGGCCGAGCATTGGCCGATCAATCTTCACGGCCCATGCGCCGAGGATAAGGCATGGTCCTTCATCATCGGGATTGAGGACGGTTGGTTCTCCTATGACCGTTCGGGTTTCCTGCAATGGTCCCCCAAGGGCCGCGACCGCTATGCCGCAGGCGATAGTGACAGCTACACCGAGGCGAGCGGCCAGACCGCTTTCGCCTTTTGACGGGATCGAGCATGGCACGTCATTGCATCCGAGAACCCCGCTACATTCCCCCGGTGCAACGCATCGGGGAACAACCCGACCTGTTCGGCGGCCCGACCCTTTCCCACGTTGCCGAGCGTAAGGGGCCGCCGAAAGGATGGCAGCGCCAGTTGCAGAAATGGGGCCGCTGCACCGTCATTGCTGATCTTGAGGCCGCACCTTTGCCCGCAATTGAACCGGCCCCGCCCCCGCCTCCGATTTTCCTTGTCGCTTGCGTAGCGGCGAAACTGGACCGTCCCGCCCCGGCGCGCGATCTTTACATATCGCCATGGTTTCAGAAGGCACGCGCCTATGTCGAAAGGCAGGGAGGGCCATGGTTCATCCTGTCCGCAAAGCATGGCCTGATCGCGCCGGAAACCGTGATCGCGCCTTATGACGAGACGCTATGCGCGATGAAGGCAAGCGCGCGCCGCCTTTGGGGCGCGCGCGTGATCGAGGCGATGGCCGACCAGATCGACGCCGCCGCGCCGCTGATCGTTCTCGCAGGCCGACACTATCGCGACCCTTTGTGGCCGCAAATCGAGCGGCGCGCGTCCGCGCCGATGGAGGGGCTTGGGATCGGCCAGCAACTCGCTTGGCTCGCTCAAGAATGGTGACGGAGTGCAGCTTGCCGTCAGGCGGTTTGACACCTTAAATCAGCCTGTGATTATGAACGCCCCCTCAGAACCCTTGTGGACGCAAGGTCAGGCCATTGCCTATGAGGCAGCGCTTGAGGCGATCAATGACGTGATCGCCGGTTACAGCGAACAAATCGCACTAGAACAGGACCGTCAGAAGCCAGATGCAGCGCGTATCTCGTGGCTTGAAATGCGGACGGATCATGCGTCCGCAACCAGTCATGCCCTTACCGTCACCGATGATGAGAATGTCCGGCAAGCACTGCTGGAATACAGCGCCATGGTGCGGGCGAGGGAAGCCCCAAGGTAGCGGTCTGCCCTTCGGGCAGGCGTTGATTTGTTAAATCCCCCCGTCAGTGTCTTCCTAGCATGAGGGACGCACCAGGCCGCATCAAGGATCGGCGGTCCCCCCAATTTGCTGCGCAAATCGGCTCCCCCACCGCCCGCTAGCGCGGCCGCTTCGCGGTCCCTGACCCGACCCGGCGCGACCCTCTCCTTGGCCTTGCCAATTCCGGCAACAAGGAGGTTGTTATGTCTCATCGTCTGTTCGCTCAGCTGGCTTTCGAGCGCGCGCTTGGAAATGCAGCGATCGACGCCTTGAGGAATGCGGTCAACGACAAGGACCATTTCGATGCGGAGAGCATGTGGCCGAAAGACCCGATGTTCATCGGCAAGACGAGCGCCGACATCGAGGCTGTTTCGGCCGAGCTGGCGCAGATCATTGCGGATCGCATCAAGGATGTGCTGGACGGTCCCGGCATCCGCAACATCGAGCGCGGCGAGTGCTTTGATCCGCAGCTTGTCGCCTTGGTCCTAGAGGCCAAAGCAAAGCGCGGCCAATCCGGCTGACGCCGGAGGGGCGGGTCTGGCCCGCCCCTTTTCGCCCGTTGACCGAAACCGATGATCTCGGTGCCCCATCCAGTGCGGGCCTAGAGCTTATCGTTTAACGCTGGCTGCATTTTAGGTCGATCGCGCCCATTGTGAGCTGCGAAGGCGAACCGCCTTCGCGCGCCACTTCCTCATCAATGCAACGTTGCCTTGGGCTGCGCGTGTCCTTGGGCTGTTCTTCCACAACGTAAACGGTGCGGCCATCGGGCGTGACTACGGTTCGCACCGGGGGTCTGTTCGTGCGATTAGCCCCCGGCTGCGCCGGCACGACATACACGGTGCGGCCATCTGGCATAGTGACGACGCGCGGGTGTTCTCTGGCAGACTGCGCGGCAACCGGCGCTGCGATCGAGAGCAACGCGCATATCTTCAATGAATTTGCCGCTACGCCCATACGCCTTCCTCACCAACCATCAGGATATGAGCCTGCGCGCCAACGACCGCAAGCAAGCGATCACAATAAGTTGATTGGCGTCGGCCCGCCCGTTCGCGTTACTTTTCAGGGCGGGAAATGATCCCGCTAACGGGAGCCGGATAACCGCGAGGACCGGCCCCACAACCTGAAAAGGAGAGAGCCATGAAAATGGCTGTTCGCGCCATGCTTGGCGCATTGGCGACGCTTGCCCTGGCAAGCCCATCGTTCGCAGCGACCGTTGCACCAACGAGCTACCCGTTCACCCTCAAGGGAGGTGGCAACGTGGTTCAGGGCAGTAATATTTGGGCTTGCGGTTGGACTTGGCAGGCGCAAACCACCTCATCCACGGGCGGAACAATTTCCGGCGGTGTCGGAGATACCAATCCGAATTGCGGCCAGCTTTCGGTGCCCGCCACCACTTGGTCAGCTACGTCAGCTACGACCGGGGTTCTGCATGGATTCAGTATTATTGGCGGCAACCTCAATAGTTGCAGCACGTCGCAGGACGTGCCCTTCACCATTATGAAGAGCGGAAACAACGCAACGTCGTTCTTTTTCAATTCGGTGAATTTCGGGCCTAGCTGCAACTACAATGCTAACCTCAACACTGGCGCAGCATTGACCGTAACTCCGTAGCCGCCTGCACGGGCCGGGGCATCGAACCCCGGCCCGTGCAATCTCTTCTCTCTGTGTGTCGTGGCATTTTGGCATGGGTGCGCGCCAACTTTCAAGGATCGGCGGTCCCCCCAATTTGCTGCGCAAATCGGCTCCCCCACCGCCCGCTGACGCGGCCGCTTCGCGGTCCCTGACAGCCGGCGCCGGTGCCCATGCCGGGTATCTCCCGTCACCAACGAGAAGGAGAACCGGATGCACATCAAATTGTTTAGAGCGCTGAAAGCGGCTAATCTCTCCGACGACGCCGCAGCGGAAGTAGTAGAGGCTATTGAGGAGTATATCGCCGTGAAGGTTCAGGAGGCGAACAAGGGAATCGAAAGCAAGCTGACGGCGCAAACCTGGGTCATCGGCAGCGTCGGTTTCGTCCTCGCAGTCATCGGCCTCGCGCCCGCTTTCATCAAACTGTTCCAGTAAGACAAAGGGAGGCTTCGGCCTCCCTTTTTTTGCCGAACCGCCCGATTGCCAGGAGATGCCATTTGACCGACTTCGCACAAGCACGGCTCGATATGTTCGAGAGCGGTTTGTTCAGCCAGGGGGATGCGTTCTGGCGCTGGATAGCGACCGACGAGGCACGGCCCGATCTGGCCGCGTTTGCCGCCGATCGCGCGCCTCCCCGTGAGGGCGAGTTTTTCGCGGTCGATCTTGCCGCAGAGGATCTACTTGATCCCGATCATCTGGCCGAGCTGGCCCAGCACATCGAGGCGGCGCACGGCTAGCGCCATGCGCGGGGTTTATCCGCGAGCGGCTTTGCGCTGTTGCTCCGCCACGTCGCGGATCATAGCTGCCCAGCATCCCAAGATCATGCCCTCTTCGTTATCGACTTCGCTTGTCGCTACCGCATAGATACCCAACAAGTTTGCGACCTCGCCCGTCTCGACAATGCCTTGGCGCGCAAGCAGCGTGGCAAACATCGAGAGTGCTCCCCCCATTGCCCGCACCAACGGCGCATCTTGTGGCAGGCGGTCAAATTCGCGGGGCGGGTTACTGGACATAGATCGTTCCAATCAAATAAAGCGACTGCCTTTCAGGACTTATCGTCGGAAGTGCTATCCGCTGCCAATAATTCGACAACCGATAATCTGAAAACATCGGCAAGGCTCTCCAAGGTAGCAAGCGTTGGATTGCCTTGTCCGCGAACCATGTATGAAATATGCGACGCCGCAACGCCCGAGCGTTCGGACAACTCCCCTTGAGTTATGCCTAGTTTCTTTAGTTCGCGAGCGATGTTGGCCCCGAGCTGGGTCATCAACGGCGATGTTCGTTTCAGGTGTAGGGTTGGCATCGCGCTCGTTTCCTTTTCGCTAGGCGCAGAATGTCGGTTCCACCGGCATGGCGCAATAGGGTTGCTCAAACGGCTTTCTGCGCCATGGCTTTCGCGCCTAGCGCAGATGGTATAGATTGTGCGCCATATTAGCACGAGCAAGGTTCAAACCCGGCATGAACGGTCAGGACGACGCGATGAAATCGGCCATGGAGCTGTTTGCAGCCCGGCTTGCAAAGCGCGATGTGGCGAGGTCGATCACCGACCATCGAACCGTCGAGCGGTTGATTGCGATGCTGGAACCGCATGAGCAACAGGTTGTCCGCTTGCGGATCGGGCTTGGCCCCTCTCCCGCGCTCACTCTTGCCGCGACTGCAAAGATCGTCGGCGTGTCGCCAAGCCGCATCGGCCAAATCGAGGACAAGGCATTCCGAAGGATAAGATGGGTCTGCAACAACATAGACATTCACGATCGTTCGGCGCTGGATGCTTTGATCGCGCGCAGGCGTGATGAAGCGGCTGAGGCCGAGCGAATCAGGAAACGCGATGCCTTGCAAAAGGCGCTAGATCAGGAGCGGAAGCGCAAGGCCAAGCAAGACCGGGATGAGGTCAGGCGAGCGAAGGCGCGCGATTCCGCTTGGAACCGCAAACTACGCGTGGCGCAGGCTGAGCTTGATCGGATGAAATCCGACGCTCAGTTTTTTGCCGAACAGATCGCTCAAATCGAGCAGCGCGCTAATTGGCTGAGGGCAATTTTGCCGCGCGACCGCCAATTGGCGGCGCTGCGCGAACAGGCCGATGAAATCCGCGATGCAATCGCGAGCGCAGAAGCCAGCATATCCAACATGCTGGCTTCTCCCCCGGATGGTCCCCAGCTAGGCAAGGAAGCTTCAACAAACGATGGCCACTGATATTGAGCCGTCCCCTGCCCTCGCGCCGCAGATCGCCCGCGTTTATTTGCGCGTCAGCACCGATGCGCAGGACTTACGCCGGCAGGATGCCATCGTGGCCGAGGCGAAGGCAGCGGGCTATTATGTCGCGGCAGTCTATCGGGAGAAGGCATCGGGTGCCCGTGCCGACCGCCCCGAGTTGCTGCGCATGATTGCCGATCTTCAACCCGGTGAAGTGGTGATTGCCGAGAAGATCGACCGGATTAGTCGTCTTCCCTTGGCCGAGGCCGAGCAGCTGGTTGAGACAATTCGTGCGCGAGGCGCGCGACTTGCCATCCCCGGCGTCGTGGACCTGTCCGACCTCGCGGCCGACGCCGAGGGCATCGCCCGCATCGTGCTCGAATCTGTTCAGGCGATGCTCTTGAAGATCGCCCTGCAGATGGCCCACGACGATTACACCGATCGCCGCGAGCGACAGCGCCAAGGTATCGCCTTGGCAAAGGCCGCAGGGCGCAGCGGAGGGCGCAAAGGCGATCGGGCAACGCACGCCCGCATTGTGGCATTGCGCGAAGCGGGAAAGAGCATCGCCAAAACCGCAGAGCTGGCCGATTGCGACCGCAGCACCGTCAAGCGGGTGTGGGCGGCCCATCGTGCCGCCCAGGTGCAAGAACCCAGCCCTCAACGAAATCACCATGAGCGGAATCGCTGATCGCCCTTTCTGTTCGGCTTCAAGCCGGTGGCAGCTGCCACCGGCAGTCCCCTGCCCGCGTCATCGGACTACCAGGCAGGGAAAGAGCGGCGGAACCGCGACAGGGTTTTCCAATCGCCGCCGCGCCGATCGAGCGCAGCGATCTATGGGAGCCAATGGCCGGTGGCAGCTGCCACCGCCGCCAGTCCAAATTGCTGCATCTACTCGCGCCGTTTCCTTTGGGCGTTGCTGTCTGACGGATACGAACTCCGCATCGCCACTAATGCGGGCAAGCAGAAAACCGGCCTTCGGCCTTGGGTTTCCGCAAGCGGACCCTCCCATTTTCAGCTTGCCCGCGTGGCTCAGCTCCGCCGCAAAAAATCCGTCAGCAACGCTTATCCAAAGGAGACTACCATGCAGAACATCGCTGAATTTCGGATCATCGGCCGCGTTGGCAGTGTCGATACGACCGATAAAGTCACCCATGTTTCCGTCGCCGCGAACTACAACCGCAAGGACGGCGATGAATGGAAGACCGATACGCACTGGAATCGCGTGACGTTCTTCCGCCAGCTGGCAGAGCGCGCCGCTGACTTGGGCAAGGGCGACCTGGTTCACATCACCGGACGGGTCCGCCAGAACAGCTACGAGAGCAATGGCGAAACCCGCTACTCGGTGGACCTGATTGCTGAGGGGCTGGGTATCTTGGTTCGGGGCGGGGCTGACTAAGCCCCCTCCCCTTTCTCCTAAAACGGGCGGCCTGGTGGCCGCCCTTTTTTGTGGACAATGCCTTTCATAGACCCTAACAAGAATAGGGTCTAACTATGCGAGGCATCTGTGGCGGCCAAACTGTTCAATCGTGTAGCGAGCTTGCGCGTCGCTTCCGGACTTACGCAATCCGAGCTGGCAGCAAGGATTCAAGTCTCACCTGAAACAGTCGCGGCCATCGAGAACGGCAGGCAGGACGCCACTTTGCTGACGGCGCTCCGTATGTCGCGTGCCCTGCGAACCGAGGTGCCGAACATCTTCAGGGAGCAGCCTTTCCCTAAGTTGATCGGCTCCGAGCGAGGCGAGAGCCGAACAGCTTAGGAGGCCGCTATGCGCCGTGAGATTGCCAGCAAACTTCGGCGCGCAGCCAGCGTGCTACGGACCGTCATGATTTGGGCATCGCTTGCCCTGTGGCTTGCGATCGCGGCAATTGCGCTGATCGTCGTCCTTGCAGTCGGTCTCGCGGCCTATTTCGCTTTTGGCTGGCTTGGAGTGGGAGCCGTCGCCGTCTTCGTGATGATCGTTCTCTTCGGCAAAGACCCACCAACCGAACAGACCGGCCCGCGCCGCAAGCGCAAGGGCCTCAACCTGAATGACGATCCGAACCCTTGGTATATGCAGTCGCAGTATCGCTTCGGATCGGGAAACAGCGCCGCCCACAACCGCTGGCACAAGTAGCCCGTGGCGCAGCCATTGAAGGGATTCTCAATGCGAACAATCGTAGTGACCAATGAGCGCGGCGGCATCGGCAAGACCACGCTTACCTGTCATATCGCGTGGCATCTGGCCGAGCAGGGCAAGCGTGTCGTGGTCCTGGACCTGGACAAGCAATGCCACAGTGCCGGGATGCTGAAAGCGGAGTTCGAGCAGATCGGCCCGGTTCAGTCGATTCTTGACTTCGAACCGAACGAAGAACCTCCGGCGCTGGCCTGTTTCAAGAACACACGGCAGATCGTCGAGTTGACGACTGACAGCCCGCAGCAAGGCCAGCACATCGGCGCTTATGTCCGCGCCATTCGTGCCGGCCTTGCCAAGCACTACGACTACTGCGTGATCGACACTGCGCCCGCGTGGGATGGCCGGAACCTCATGGCCCTGATTGCGTCCGATTATGTCGCGGTCCCACTGGACCCCGACAAAACCGCGCGTCAGTCGCTCAACGAAATCTCGCAAAGCATCAGCCTTGCAAACAAGGTGCGCGGGGAGGGGAACGCGACCCGGTTCGGGATCGTGTTCAACCGCGTTCAGACAACGAGCGAAGTTTCAAAAATGCTGATGGACCGCATTGGGCAGGCGCTTCCTGCCAATGTGGTGCCGCACACCATTCCGCACCGCGAGCACATGCGCGAGGCGGCGCTACTCGAAATTCCCGTTTGGCGCTTGGCAAAGGACACGCGGCGTAGCGCGCCGATCGTGCGCGAAGTCGTCTCCTACATTGTCGATCAAGCTGAGAGGGAAGCCGCATGAGCAAGGCAGCTGTCAAACCGGCGAAGAAGAGCTTTGCCGACTTCGATATGGACGCGATGGACTTTTCGGCCGTCCCCGCGAATACCGAGTTCAAGGCAGCTGGACGGTTTCAGCGCCTTCCGCTCGATGACATTGATCCAGACCCCACGCAGGTTCGCCGGGAGTTCGACCAGGCCGAGATTGATGCACTGGCCGCGACCATCAAGGACCGCGGCTTGCTGCAACCCATCGTTGTCGCGCCAACGTCGAACGGCCGCTACATCATCCGCTACGGCGAGCGGCGCTACCGCGCGTGCCGCCAGCTTGGTTTCGATCAGATCGACACCGTTCTGGATCAGGCGGACGCCGAACGCGATATTGGCCTCGACCAGTTTCTTGAGAACGAGCAACGCCAGGCCCTGAGTCTGGCCGAGCGCGTCAGTTTTATCGCGAGCCGCGTCAGTGACACGCTCTCGACAAAGGATCTAGCCGTGCGCATCGCCAAGCCGCATTCGGAAGTGAAGCGGCTCTACTCGCTGCGCACCTTGCCCGAGGACATTCTCGCCGCGTTGAAGAATTGTTCTCCGCGTGCCGCCGTCGCGATCAAACACGCGATCGAGCTGGACGAGCAGGCCACGCGCAATTTCGTGGTCGCAAACGAAAATCCAACAGCCGCCGCCTGTGAGCAGTTCCTTGCTACGCTCCAAGGCATTCCCGAGGAAGAGAGTGCGCAGGCCGGTGCCGCTAAAGCGATTGACGATCCAGCGCCGCCCCAAGGTTCGCGCGCGCCGGTGGCAGTTGCCACCAGTGCGACGGATGAACGTCAGGAGCGGCCCGAACCGGATGCCCGCGACGACGAGCGGGAAGGGGAGGGCGCAACGCTTGCCGATCCTTCCGATCACAAGCCGCGCACCCCCCGTCAGCCGAAAGAGGCCACCGACGCACCGGCCATCATCATTCAGGGCCGTCGCGGGATTGTTCTAGGCGGCCAGGTCACGGTTCGGTTCGACGGCGAGGCCGCGCCCCAAACCTTCGACTTCTGATAGCTTTTACCGTCCACGTTCACTCAGCATCGAGGCGATGTGGAATTTAGAGCGGTGGCAGTTGCCACCGCTTTTTGTTTGTGGGGTAGGTATCTACTGTATGGCAGGATAAGCCTTGCGGCGGCTAATGTTAACCGTTACGCTCAATCCCATTGGATCGCGCTTCACGGTTGGGAGATACCTACCCCCACATGGAAAAGACGCTGGGCTTCAAGATCGAGGCGACCAAACTCGCAAAGATCGACGCGCTCGCGCAGACAAGGGGAGGGCGCGGCCCCTTCATGCGTCAGCTGGTTGACGCCGTGCTCCGGCAGTCCGGGGCGGCCAGCGAGGCCGCGCCTGTTGCCGACCGCGAGGCCGCTGGCGAGCATCGCCTTTATCTTCGTCCGACCGAAACCGAACTGGCCGTGATCCGCCATCGCGCAAAAGAGCGCCGCATGACCCCGGCGACCTGGGCCATGGCTCTTGTGCGGCGACACATCGGCATCGCCGCGCCTGTCGATCGCGAATTGCGCGAGGAGCTGTTGAATTGCCGTCAGGCGTTGCAGCGCATTGGGCGCAACGTGAATCAGATCGCCCGAGCCGCGAACAAGATGGCGCTGGCGGACAATGCAGCGGAGATCGCCGGCGAGCTGCAAAAGGTCAACGATCTGCGCGCGGCGATCGGCGCGGCCGTCGAAGGTATCGGCGCTGCTACGAAAGCTGACCTGTCCTATTGGGAGGTTTCCAGTGAGCGACTTTGACAGCAGCTTTGAGGCGGGACAGCTCGCCGCGCTGTTCAAACCAAAGCTGACCAGCGACCCGAATAGGCGCGGGGCTGACATGTTGCTGCGCTCGCTGAGTTCTAGGCGGGCAGGCCAGGGCGGGAGCACCCGGGCGCGGCTTGCCCGCGTTGTCAGCCGTGCTCCGGAGGTCATGGTCAAGGTTACGGGCAGGCCGAAGGGCAAGAACCATGCGGCTGCGCATTTCGACTATATCGGTCGAAAAGGCGATGTGCCGCTTGAAACGCGTGATGGCGACATTCTGACTGACAAGGAAGATCGGGCGGAGCTGGCGCGCGATTGGGGCGATCCTGTCTATTGGCGCGACAATTCTACCGTAGCCGCCGTGAGCATGGTTTTTTCGATGCCGTCAGGGACAGACCCCGACAAGGTTCTTTCAGCGGTGCGCGAGGTCGCGCGGAGCGAGATCGGGCATGAGTGGGATTACGTCCTGGCGCTGCATACGGACACACCGCGGCCCCACGTTCATGTGACGGTTGCGGCGCGCGGTGATACGGGAAGACGCTTCAACCCGCGACCTCAAACGCTGCATCATTACCGAGAGCGCTTTGCCGAGGAATTGCGGGCGAGGGGGGTTACAGCGGAGGCAACGCCTCGCGCAGCGCGTGGTGTCGGCCGAGCCGGTCAAAGCATGGCCCTGAACCGGATGCGGCAGCGCTACATGGCCGGCACCGCACCTGCGCCGTTTGCCAATCAGAAAATCACTTCCGCCGCACGCGACCAGCTGGCGGGGCGGTCTACCGCTCCGGATTTCGTGGTGCGCGGGCGGCAGGCATGGAATGAGACGCATCGCCGCTATCTAGCCGCCGCCAAGCGGCTTGAGGCAAGCAGCGATCCAGCTGATCGCCAGCTTGCCGACCAGGTGCGGGAGTTTGTGGGGGCAGGGCGAACGCCTACAATCCATGAGCGATCGGTTGCCGCGATCGAGCGGAAGCGGCAGAACGAACGATCTAGGGACCGCGATCGTTCGCGTGAAGGGCCAGAACGCTAGCTACTTGCCGTGCTTGGTCCAACCAACGCTGTTTGCACGTTCCAAGGCCATCAAGGCGTCTGATACCGCCTTCTGCGCGACTAGAAGATATCCTTCGGCAATGCTGGGCCATGTTAGCTCATCGAACGGATTTGTGACGTTGCCGTTGAAATAATCGAGAGCTTCATGGGCGCGTGCAGCCGCCTCGATTACCTTGGCGGTATGTTTCTTTGCCCTGTCAGATTTCTTCATCGTGCCTCATGAGGCCATAGCCCATCAAGAGATCGAGGGCATAGCGTGAAAGGTACGCCAGACAACGCTAAGGGAGAACAGTGCAGGAACGGCAGTGTGATGGCGGTCAACAGCGGAGATCGATGATACCCAGTTCGTTCCACATCCAGGGGTGACGACACGAAAGTGTGTTTTGCGTACGCCAGCGAAGAACGCGAAGTGAACGGCGGAAGGTGGGTCAGCGTGAAGGCCAAACCCAACGGAGGTAATGGTCTTCGTCACTGTGTAGGAATGTCTCGCCGCAGTCCTTCTCCAACCGGTATGTTCTGGTGTCGGGATCACCCGCCAAGGCGGTAAGCAGCCGTTCGCTGTGCGAGACTACGACGATCTGGCAGGTCTTTACCGCTGTGGTCAGGAGCCGGGCCAGCGGGTCCAGCAGGGTTGGGTGGAGACTGGATTCCGGTTCGTTGAGGATAAGGATCTCCGGCTTGCTCGGCGCGAGCAGGGCGGCGCACAGCATGATGTAGCGCAAGGTCCCGTCCGACAGTTCGCTGGCACGCAACGACCGGAGCAGACCGCGCTGCCGCGTGGCGATGCTGCCGTCCTCGCCACTGCCGACCGTCGATCCCGGAAAGGCGTCCTCGATCGCGTCATTGAACGCTTCGCCGTCGCCGATCGCATGGATCGTCGCGATCGCCGCGGCCAGGTCGGCACCGTCATTGGCCAATGCCGGCGTGTAGGTGACGATCTGGGCCTTTCGTGCTGGTGCGTCCACGTCGGTCCGCAAATTGTCGTAGAAGCGCCAGTTGCGCATGCGCTCGCGCATGAGAAGCATCTCCAGCCCGTCCTCGCGATCGGAGGAATGCGTGACATGCTGTCGAAGGGGTGGAGGTTTTCCATCCGCCATTCTCCCGTCGTTGCCCGCCGGACACGGATCATCGGGCCGCGCCGTTCCGCGAACAGGTTCGACCGGCCAAGAACGCCGCCCGTCCACATTGCCTCGACCTTGATCTCTGGGTCGAAAGCAAAGGCCGACCCTGGCAAGGGCAAGCCCAGATCGATGGCATAGCCCAGATCGTCGCCGGAGAAACCAAGGCGCAGGCTGACCGGACCGGACGGTTCCCTGGATGGGGACTTTGCCGGTTCGCATGTCCTGGCTGATGCGTTCCGGGCCTGCCCATAGCGTCGAGTGGAGGCCACCTTCGCGCGCCAGCGAGTTGACGAGGCGACCCTGCGCCACATCGGCGAGCAGGCGCAGAGCACGGTAGATGCTGGATTTCCCGGTTCCGTTGACACCGGTGATGATCGTCAGCGGGGCAAGCAGCAGCTTGATGTCCCGGAGGGAGCGGTAGCCGGAGACGGCCAGTTGCGAAATCACCGGCATTCTTCGCCTCAACGTCTGAACGGGATGACGACGGCCTGGTCGAGAAAGGCGCGCATGCCCTCTTCCTCGACGGTGCGTCGGAAGGCGGCCCATGCGGCATCGTCGGTGGCGAACGGATCGTCCCACACCGTCGAAGGGCTCTGTTGCAAAGATTGGCGGCAGTCAGAGGTAGGCTGTCGCTCTGCGCCGATCAGGCGGCTGCTGCGAAATGGTGGTTGAGCATGCCCATGGCCTCCGTCAGCGCCGAGGGCCCAATGCCAAAAGCTCTCTCCACAAGGCGCACCTCGCCCCTGATGCCGGGCTGCAGGCACCAGGGGCGAGCCTGTCCTTTGCGCAGGGCTCGCATGACTTCGAATCCCTTGATCGTGGCATAGGCCGTGGGGATCGATTTGAAACCGCGCACCGGCTTGATCAGTATCTTGAGCTTTCCGTGATCGGCCTCGATCACGTTATTGAGATACTTCACCTGCCGGTGGGCCGTCTCCCGGTCCAGCTTTCCTTCGCGCTTCAATTCGGTGATCGCTGCACCATAGCTCGGCGCTTTGTCGGTATTGAGCGTGGCAGGCTTTTCCCAGTGCTTCAGGCCTCGCAGGGCCTTGCCCAGGAACCGCTTCGCTGCCTTGGCGCTGCGGGTCGGCGACAGGTAGAAATCGATCGTGTCGCCCCGCTTGTCGACTGCCCGGTACAGGTAGGTCCACTTGCCCCGCACCTTGACGTAGGTTTCATCCAGGCGCCAGCTCGGATCAAAGCCACGCCGCCAGAACCAGCGCAGCCGCTTCTCCATCTCCGGGGCGTAGCACTGGACCCAGCGATAGATCGTCGTATGGTCGACCGAAATGCCGCGTTCCGCCAGCATTTCCTCAAGGTCGCGATAGCTGATCGGATAGCGACAATACCAGCGCACCGCCCACAGGATCACATCACCCTGGAAATGGCGCCACTTGAAATCCGTCATCGTTCCGTCCGTCCAATCTCCGCCAAGCATGCTCAAGCTTCACGATTTTTGCAACAGAGCCATCGCCACAAACCCGTCCAGCTTCGGGCGCTGCGGTACGGACTGGCGCCGGTAACCCGGCGGCGATGAAAACGACAGCATCTTGCGTACCGTATCGCGCGACACATTGAAACGCTTCGCCGCCGCCCGTTGGCTCATGCCATCCGCGCAAGCCAGACGGACCTGAAGATAAAGTTCCACGCTGTAGATCCCCACACCTCCCTGACTCGGCAGAAAGGCTTCAAGGTGGACGACTTTTACGCCGCCCGCAGCAGGACTATCCCGCCGCTACCGTGGTCGAATATTGCTCCGCCGTTCTCACTCGGCCCTGCCGGACGACGCGTTCAGGGCATGGACCGCGTCGCTTGCGGACGGCGCGGTGGTTGCCTTTAGGCGTTGCTCAGGAGATGGATGACATTCTCGCTCGGCGGATGGCCGGGCCACTGGATGATCGCATCCTTGACGGAGGGCCGCGCGAAGAGCCGATTGGCATAGGCCTCGACACGGGGCTTGCCTGCACCGTCTTTCCAGAAACCCGAATAGCCGAGCCAGAGGAAGCGGTAGAGACTGACGGCCCAGAACAGGTCGGCGAGCGTGAAGCGGTCGCCGAACAGCCAAGGTCCGGTGGACGCCCCGAGGTCGCGATCGAGATCGGTAACCAGCTGCTCCGCCTTCGAGATGGCGGTCCGCATTTGCGGCTCGTTGATGACGAACGAGGCGGCGGCTTCCTCCTTCACAATCTTGTGTTGGTAGGCTTCGAGGAGAAGCGGGTCGCCGTCCGCGAGCGGGATATTGCGGCGCACGGCGTCGATCTTGTGTGCGTGGATGCCGGGCATGACCGCCTGCATGCTTTCGGGCCGACGATCACCGTCCGGATCGGCGCCGTAGAGCAGGGCTACATGGGGCGTCGTGTCAGCGAGCTGGACCTGCTTGAGCACAGCCTCCCGTATGTCGGCGGGCAGAAGATCGGTACCGCCGGACAAGGCGTCGCAGAGGTAGAGGCAGATTGCCTTGGAATCGGCGAGGATCCGGCCGGTCTCATGGTCGACGAGGGTCGGTACGACGAGCGGGTCGAACCCTTCGGAATCAACAGACGACTGCCCAGTGAACGAGCTGACAGGACGGTGCTTGGCTGCGGCTTCCGATCGCAACCGCAGCCGGACATATTGCGGACAATAATTCTCACTCTGCGGGGGAAGGATCGTCAACTCGTTGGAGCCGAAGGTCACGCCCTTCTCCATTAGGGTGCCGCGCACCTTTTGCGAGCAGACTGAGAACACGAAGTGGAACAGTTCGAACCGCGGTTCGACCGTCGCTTCGCGGCGAAGGAGGCTCGGTGACTGTCGATCCGGGCTAATCAGAGTCGATTGCTCAGGCTTGATAACCTCTTCACGGACTTTCCTCGCCAGGGTTTCTGTATCAGCGCTCATATTTTTATGATCCTTTTGCCTGGAACTGAGACGTTCGGGGATTTTTGCGGGCTAAATCGTCATGTAGAATGAGTGTGTTCCGCCGGCGGCCGGATGGCTGGTGAACTTTCCCGGCGCTCCTGCCCCACGCAGCGCGCAAGGCCGGTAAGCAGCGGCAGTGCAACATAGGTCGCGGCGGGCACGACAAGCCCCACGACCAAGAAGGAGCGCAGCAAAACGGGAAGATGGGCAATGGTGTCGCCCAAGAGAATGTTGACGAGGGCCACTAGCGGCGCGAGCGTGGTGATCAGCAGCAACACTCTGAGATGGCGTGTGCGGAGCGAAGGTTGGGGCGCAGCGCTCACCCCTTCCTTATTCAGACTTTGATGCGCTGCGTCTTGTCTCTCGACGTTCGCCCCTTGCCAGGGGTATCGCCGATCGAACCCGCCCATCCGCCATTCAAGAATGTCGATGCTTTGACGTGCCCCGGACACGGTCATGGGGTCTTCGGCGATGAAGGCCCGGGCTGCGTTCCAATCGTCGACATCAACGAGATATGTCGATCCGACCAAATCGCCGCCTTCGGCGAAGGTGGTCCCCACTGCCAAAATGCTTGCGGTGTGCGACGCAAGATAGGCGCGGTGTGCCGGTATGGCTGCTGTGCGCTCTGCCAGCTTTTCAGGCGAGATGGTGGTTATGACGGAGAACAGCATGGGACGTTCAATCCGTCAGACTTGGCGTGCTTTGCGGCACGAGCGGCTGATGTCGCGGCCCGCGCGTAGGGACCGGCGGGTTCAGCTCGAAGCGTGCGATCAGGGTGTCTCGCAACAACGCGATCTCGTCCGCCCCAATTCCATGGTCCTTGATCGGTTGAATATACTCGCCGACATCAGCACCAGAGAGTCTAAAGCGCTCAGCTGTCTCCCGCACATGCTCTGCCTTGACCCAATCGTCGTTCAGACCACCTGTGAATATCGCCTTGAGACCGGTAAACCGAGGCTCAACTGGCGCGGTTGGGAGCTCAAAACCCGGGAGGCTTCCGGTCAGCGAGCCCAGGAACCCCATTTTCGCAGCGCCGCACCACATGAAGTGACTGGCGAGGCAGGCACCCTGGCTGAAGCCGACTATGCCCTGACGGTCTAGCGCGACCCAGGCTGCTTCCAGCCGCGAGGAGATCTCAGCCAAGGCGGTGCAGGCGTCAGCCACAGACCTGTCGCCGTCTGGATCGAACCCGTCATATTTGGGCGAGTACCACGCCCCGGCGGGCGCTTGCAGGGCAAGCCAGGCGACAGAGGGCAGATCGAGCTGTCTCGCAAGTTCCAGCATCGCTTGCGCACGCTGGCCACGGCCGTGCAGAAGAATGATCGCAGCATTTGCCTGTTCGACAGGCGGGCCGGTCACGATTGTCCCATAGGGTCCTTCAGGGGAAAACGTCATCGCGGCGCTCCAGCAATATGGCGGCATAGCCGGTCCGCAAAGGCGACAGGATGCTGCATCGCGACCTGGTGCGCGGCACCCGTCACAACTTCGAATGCGGCACCTGGAATGAGAGCGGCGGTCGCGCGGACCGCCTCCGGTGGCACGGCGGCATCGTTCGCACCGGCTATGACGAGCGTTGGCGTTTCGACCTGCGGAAGAAGGCTTCTCGCGTCATGGCCCTTGATCGCT
Source organism: Sphingobium sp. HDIP04 (assembly GCF_000445085.1). Taxonomy (NCBI): domain Bacteria; kingdom Pseudomonadati; phylum Pseudomonadota; class Alphaproteobacteria; order Sphingomonadales; family Sphingobiaceae; genus Sphingobium; species Sphingobium sp. HDIP04. The sequence goes on from NZ_ATDO01000044.1 coordinate 41,292, forward strand.
GCGACAGCGCCGGTGAATCCGGCAACTGTCGTGGCCAAGATCATCGACTCAGCAAGATCCAGCAGACCTTGGTCGACCGCTCCGGAAAACCATGCCGGATACACGATCGGCACCTGCGTAATGAGCCCGCCGCTGCGCACTGCGGCCACCCGCTTGTCCCAGATCGGCCAAGCTGGCTCTGGAACGAGAGAACCTGCTGCCACGAGTGTCAGCGAGATAAGCCGGTGTCCCGCCGTGGCGCCAAGATATTGCGCGACCATCGACCCGACCGACGTGCCAACAAGATGAACTCTTGCAAACGCGAGGTTATCCATTACATTAAGCACGTCGGCCGCCAGTTCGGCTAGACTGTAGTCGCCGGCACTCGGCGAACTCGTTCCATGACCCCGCAGGTCCATCGTGATCGCATATACCCCTGAAGGTAAACGACCGGCCACGTCATTCCAGGACCGCCAGTCGGCCAGCAGGGAAGAAAGGAGCAGGATCGGCTCACCGCTCGGCAAGCCAGTGGTATGAACACCGATCCGCGCACCATTTCGGCTATTGACTGCCCGATGTCGCCACATTCTCTTCACCCAGCCTGCGGAGTCATCCTTGCGATCAAATGACGATCGGATCGTTCATCGTCCGGAGGAGCTCGTCCTTTACACCTTCGAGCTGCGGCGCGACCTTGACCTCGCTGCCGAGCTTCTCGGGGCTCTCGTCATGGGTGAAACCAAGCGTGACCGAGGCTTCGAACAACACGCCGCCCGGCGTACGAACGTAGATCGATTCGAAGTAGCCGCGGTGCTTGCGATCTGAGAAATCGGTGTAGCCGAGGCCTTCCACGTCAAATTTGAGCGCGGCCTGCACGTCGAGGTCGGCGACTTCAAACGCGGCGTGATGAACTTGGCCTTCGCCAAGCGCCCAGGTGCCGGGCCTTTCGTCCTCATCGATATAGACGTCTAGCACCTTGGCCGCACCGCCATTGCCGAAAGCGTAGCGCTGGTAATTGCCGTCGCGTCCCTGGGGCTTCAGGTTCCAGGCATTGCGCATGAAGGAGTCCATCTCCTCATTGCGATTTAGGGTGGCCGTCCAGCTGTGAAAGCCCCGCAGCGCGACCTCCTTGGGCACATAGGGAGAGTCCCAGGGCTCGAACTGGCCGTCCGTGTCCTGCTCGATGATTTCGAAGCCGACACCGCAGTCGGGGTGCTCGAACGACAGATATTTCTGCCCGAACCGCTCACGCACTTCCGAGACGGTCACAGCGCGCTTTATGAGATGCTCCTGCCACCAGGAAAGCGTACCGACGGGTGCGTTATAGGAAACCGCCGATATCTGCCCTGCACCACGCTTTCCGGTGTAGCCAGCCTGGCGAACGGGGAAAGTGGTGTACAGCGTGCCCGGTTCGCCAAGCTCATTGCCGAAATACAGATGATAGACCGGCCGTGCGCCGTCGTAGAACATCGTCTTCTTGACGAGCCGCTGTCCCAGCGTCTTGACGAGAAGATCCACGTCGCCTTGCGCGGATCCGGTCGCGACGGTGATGTGATGAAGTCCTTCGACGCGTTCGGGCAGTTGCATCATGATCGCTCTCCACTATTTTCTGCGATTGCGGATCGTCTCTTCAAACCTGCACAACGATCGCTGCTGCAGCCTGTTTGAGGGATCAGGGAGTATTTGACAATTGGCGGACCTTCATAGATACAATTCAGATTGTGAATATAGATGACCTGGATTTTCGGCACTTGGTGCTTTTGGATGCGCTGTTAAAGCGGCACAGCGTCAGCGCCGCTGCACGAGAACTCGACCTACCGCAGCCCACCGCCAGCCATGGGCTGGCGCGCCTGCGCAAAGCATTGGGCGACCCGCTTCTCGTCCGGGCGCGCGACGGCATGGAGCCGACACCACGTGCCGAGGCGATCGCCGGGGTTGTTCAGCAACTGCTGGAACTGCGTCGCGACCTGGCTGAAGGCGGGCAGACATTCTCACCTGACCGTCTCAAGCGCGAATTCATCATTGCCGGATCGGACATCGCCCATCTTGTCGTTTTGACGGCGTTGCATTCGGCGGCGCGGTTCGAGGCACCACACACCAGCTACCGCGCACTCACGCTGAGCGGCGATGAAATGGTGAGCGCGCTCGAGACCGGGCATGTCGATATCGCCGTCGGCGCCTATCCGAGCCTTGTTGCCGGCATCAAGACGCAACGGCTCTACCAGGAGGAATATCTGTGCTTCGGAAAGGAAGGTCATCCGTTCATCAAGTCCGGTGAGACCGATGACTTCATGGCCGCAGATCATATCGTGGTCAGCACCAAGGGTATGGCCCATGCCCATCGTGCCGTCGAACGCGCTCTCCTCGACAAGATCCATCCCGATCGGATCAGGATCGTCGCGAGCAGCTTTCTCGTGGCGTTGGCAGCTTGCTTCGAGTCGGACCTTATTCTTACCGCTCCGGCTCGCGTGATTGGTCGGCTCGCCGAGGTCTACGGACTCCGGGCCGTGCGGCCGCCAATTCTTATGGAAGCATTTGAGGTCAGGCAATATTGGCATGCGAGGAACCAAGACGACCCGCCTCACCGCTGGTTGCGAC
>NZ_ATDO01000045.1:0-5527 GCF_000445085.1 Sphingobium sp. HDIP04
GCTCAACCAGTACGGTCTGAAGCATGCGGGTGTTCACATACACCAGCGACGCTTGCAGGAGGTGTAGCGCCAGAACGGAGATTTCCTGCTCATGGATGCGGTTGGTGGCGATCTCGCCGCCCTTGCCGAAGAACACGAAACCATTAGCGCCGTTCCAGTTCTCAACCACATTCAGCCCTTCGTGGATCTCGCGGCGGAATGCCTCCTGACGCAAATACCGGCATAGGAAGATTGTTTTGACCGCGCGGCCGAGTTCACTCAGCGCCTTGTAGGTCGGGTGCATCACTTCGGCTCTGGCAAACCGGAGCAGGATCGCTTCCGGATCGGCGGTGCGCGATTGCATGGCAGCGGCATATTTGACCATTTCGTCATATTGTTGCTCGATCTCGTCCCAGTCGATCGGGCTGGAGAGGATCGGCAGTAAATTGGAAAGCCGCGTGCGCATGCCGGCTTGGGGAAGGGCCAGTTTCTGGCGTGCCACTGCTTTCAGCCGCGGGGCAAGCTCAAATCCAAGGAGTCGGCAGAACGCAAAGCCGACTGCGCTCTGGCCGTGGCTATCGACGTACTGGCGCTGGATTTCCATGTCGGTGCAATGGCGTAGCACGCCTTCGATCATGGAGGCGACCTCCGAGGAAGAGCACCGCTTGAGCTGGGAATAAACGCAGGTCGCGCGCTTCTCCACATGCCAGTAGATCATGACGCCACGGCCGCCATAGCGGGCGTGCCATTCCGTCATCAGGTTGCGGTCCCACGCGCCGAACTTCGTTGAATCGGACGCGCATGCCGTGCCCGCATCTCCCCATACTGCGGCATTGCGGATTGCCAGTGTCGCGTTTGCTACCCGCGCGCACGCCTCCCTCAGCGCTGGCGCGTGGATGAAACGGCGATGGACATGCAGCAATTCCTCGTAACTGACATCGGGTGTTGCGCCAGCGACCCGCTTGAGCCCGGCGTTCGTGCCCAAGCCATAGAGACACAGCAAAAGACGCTGAGCCAAGGCTGCTTTCGACAGGGTAACCCGCGAGGCCGACGTTTCGAAAGCATCCATCAATCCCGTGTCCAGAGCAGCCTCTTTCAACACGTCCAGCAGTCCGGTCATCGGCCAGCGCTGACCGATCTCGCTTTTGATCGAAGCGAGACCCTTCGGTTCGGGCAAGGGCTTGAACGGTGTAATCGATATCCGGTTGTCGCCGCGCCACAGGAGCCGGACCTTGTCGTTTTGTGGAATATTGGCATTGAGGAGCAACAGTTCCCGTTCAAGCTCCTCCCGGATCGAGGCGCAAAACGCCTGCGCATCTGGCGTCAGGCTGAGGCCGGAATAGTACGCATCTCGCCTGATCTCGAAGTCCTTGGGAAGATCGTCATCGGGATTGCGATAGCGATCCGCCCCGACCACCCAGATTTCTTTGGAGCGGATGCGGTCGCGCAGTTGCGTCAGGACGCAAAGCTCATAGCTGATCCGGTTTACCCGCCCATCGTCATCAATGACGGAACTGCGCCATCGCGCTGGAATCACCTCATCGATCGGAACATCCTGCAATGGCACGAAGCGGCATCCGCCATCCACCTTGCTCCTGATCCAGTCGAGGGCCGCCAGGACCGGCCGCCACACCGCGTTGTTCGACCGGAACTCAAGTACGGAAAGCAGGCTTGGCAGCATGCGCCGGTAATGATTGGCCCAGGAACCACGCATCACCTTGTAGATGCGCCGGTCCAGAGCGCCCTTCGCATGGCTCTCCTTGACGATCGCCGCCAGCTTGGCCTTACCGGCGATCGGGAAAATGACATCGCAGATGCGCCCCGATGGTTCATTGATCGAGGCGCTGGCGATCTCGACCAGCAGGCGCTCCTTTCCATAGACCCGCTCGATGTCTTTCGCGATATCGCCCACCACCTTGCGTTTCGAGCGCGTTCCGATCTTGTGAACGGTTTCGATCAGCAGGTCGATCATCGCGTCAGTGAGTTGCGCCTCCCGCGACATTAGATAAATCGCATAAAGGCCGAGCTGTCGCGCCGGCGCATGCCGGCGCATCTCCGAGGCCTTTTCACCGGCAACGCGGCGAACAATCTGATCGACCCATGGCTTGCCCGTAGCCGTCAGGAGATCATGGGGAAGATCAAGTCTCTGGATAAAGGCGAGTTTCTCGGTCACGTCGAGAATGTTGTCGAGCGTTGCCTGTCCGGCGTCACCCTTCATCCTGTTGAATCCGGTCGAGCTGTCCGGATCGGCAAGCGAGGCTTCCAATAACGCCACCGCATCTGACGAAAGCCGATCACTGGCTCCGATCAGCCAGGTGTCCAGATAATCTTGCCGTTGTGAGCGAACGACACGTTCAAGCTCCTTGCGCGACGGCCCATAAATACGCCGGTCCCGGCACCACAGGAAAACATGCTCAAGCATGGCATTGATCGACTGGCCGCCCGGGCACAGCTCGCCAGCAATCCATTCCGTCAATTGCGCGCGATCCACCCGCTTCATGCGGTGATATCCAAGATGGATCAGGATCTCCGCACAATGCCGTCGTGCTGTCCGACTGGAAAAGTCATAACCGGCTATCTCGCCAGCCTCGACACCGAGTTGCTCGGCCAGATACGAGAGGCCATCGGTAGGGATTGAGCCGGGATCGATCGCGAAAAACCCCAGGGAAGCGAAGAATTTCAGCTGCGCGGCGAGGCCAAGGCGCGTCAGGGCCGGCTTCGAATTTACAAAATCAATATCGGCAAAGCTCAGGCTCCATCGTCCGATCAAATCCCCGCCCGGAATACTCCGATCCATCAACCCACTCCCTATGATGGAGCGAACTGTCCTCTTCTATGATTTCCATCGTCAATACCGAATGCCACGTTCCCAAAACGTTCTCCGACTTGGCCAAAATCGCAGCTTGGGGCCGACTGGGCCAAGTCGTTGAAGTCGGTGAAGCGTGCCGGGTCGGCCTGCTGCTCGCCGGGAGCGAAGGTCGGGAAGACCGGAACGCCGTTCACGGCCTGCGCCGCTTGGGTCGCCTTCTCCTTGCCGGGATTGTAGCCGAATTTCTCCAAGACGCGCTGATCGTCCTCGCCCATGATGAAAATCGGCTTGTCGGGGTAACGCTCGCGCAACGCGGCTGCGACGGCGGGGAGGTTGCCGGAATCGAACGCCGCGACGGTCGCATGGTCCACCACGCTAGAGACGGTCGCCATCGTCGCGTAGCCTTCGCCAATCATAATGCGCGGGGCCTTGTCGAGCGCGGCTAGTGCGGCCTGCGGCGTCACGCCCCCGTTGACCACATGGAAACAGCTTTCCTTGTGGCTCTCCTTCGCAAAACGCTTCGTGCCGTCTTCCTGAATATATTGCGTCGTCCAGTGCTTGCCGCTGGTGTCGATCGCCGGAAGGTGGATTGTATTATCGCTGGCGCTGGCGAGCGCGCCGATCGTCGGCGCAATGCCCTTCCTCTCCATGTAGGGCGTTGCCTGCTCGATCTGACGGCATTGCGCGGCGCGCTGCTGCACGCGCTCGGCCGTCGCATCATAGGTCGCCGCCCGCTCCCGCTCGCGCTCCTCTCGCTTGGTGGCGGCCTCGGCGTTCAACCGGGCCTTTTCCTCCTCGCTCAACGTGTAGCCGGTGCTTTTCCATCGCATATCCAGCCCCGAACGGTTGTTCTTGATGTAGCCCGCTGGGTGGCCATCGGTGAAGGCGACATAGAAACCCGCCGCCTCGCCCTTTCCATCGCCCTGTGCCGGAACGCGGTGGGTCTTGCCGTCCATCATCGGGTGCCCTGCGGGAACCTCAAGGCCAAGGGATTTCATGGCGTCGGCAAATTCGACCTCCGGGCTTTTCGCCTCCTTCTGGCGCGGCTGATTGTCTATTTTCCAGCGCGCCAGCTTCTCCGGGTCCGCGCCCTCCGGCGCATACCAGCTCTTGCGGGCGGCATCCCATTTCGCGCCGTTGGCTTTGGCAAGGGTTCGTTCGCCATAAGGCACCGCCAGATATTCGCGTGCCTGTCGCGGGGTTTCCTTCATCGTTTGCCCTTCCTGCGGCTGCTCCGGGGCCGTGGGGCGCTGCGCGCGCTCGCCGGGGAGCGATTGGCCTAGATCTCCTGCGGGTGCCTCTACGGCGCTTGAAAGCCATTTCTGGAACGGCTCGACATTAGCGCCTGCCGGAACATACCACGACTTTTCGGCCTTATCCCATTTCGCGCCCAAGGCTTTCGCCTCGTCCTTTTCCCGATAGGGGACCGCAAGATATGTGCGGGTGGAAGGCTCTGGCGCGGCGTCCCGCTGGTCGGTCGCGGCGATGCCCACGGGCGGCGAATTGACCGCATAGAGAGGGGCCAAGCCCTGCCGCTCGCGGCGCTCATCGGCATATTGCTCGGCCTTCAAATTGACAAGGCGGGCAACGTCCTCCGGGTTCTGGTCGCGGCCGTCAAAATCGGTGATCTGGTTCGGCCCAAGCGACAAGGCGATATAGCGGCGGCGTTCGCTATCTGCGGAATAGCCCGCCATAAGGTTTCGCTCGCCGTTCGGGGTTATCATCGTGCCGATCGGCCCGACGCCCTCAAATTGCCGTCGAACGGTGTGCATCGGCCCGCCACTATCAACCGGCTCCCAACCGTGCTTGTCGATCAGCGCGCGCAAAGTGCGGTCGGAATAGTGCTGCTGCGGCTCCGGTATAGGATCGCCTATGGCGGCAACGGCCCCGGCTGCGGCGGCCCATCTGTCGCCGCTATGGTCTGTCAGCCGCTCGACCGTAAACCCGGAAGCATTGAGCGCCGCCGCAAGCCCCGGTCTGGCGAAGGCGGCCTTTATACGCTCGTCCAGCTCCATATTGAGGTCGTCGGATATTACTAGGTCCGCTTCCTCGTTCCCCTCGAAATGGGGGCCGTTCTGCCACTCCTCATAGGCTTGAACAGTCTTGGCCATGTCCGCGACCGCAAGCCGATCGCCCTCATCAAGATCATTCTGGCGATACTCCTGCGCCTGCTGGAAGTCTGGCGGTAGAGTAACGCGGAACCTGTCAAAATCCTCGCGCGTGGCAGGCCGGATTTGATCTAGCGGACTGGCATAGAATGGCCCGTTAATCGGGTTGCGCCCGTCTATATTGCTGGCAAGAACGCCCAACATCGCCATGCCCGGCTGCTGATAGCAAAGCGTATTCTCATTGCTGACGAAATATTGCGTATGGTCGTGTGCCTGCTCGACCTGCTGAACCTGCTTTTGTTCCAGCGCCAGAACATAGGTGTGAATCTTCTCGGCGTCCGATGCGGCACGGACAATCTCAAGCGGGTCTTCCTCAAGGACTTTGATCCATGATCCGACATAGGCCGCGTGCTGCTCCGGGTCGTGGCCGATCTGCAATTCCTGCCCGGTTATGAGGCTCGCAATCTCGGCCCGCAATTCTTCGCGGGCATAGCCTTCCGAACCGAACGGGTGCGCCAAATCCCGGTCAAGGCGGTTGGGGTGGCCAGTCCAGTGCCCTTTATGCCGATATCGGCATAAGGTTCATAATGCCGTAACCCGGATTATGCCGCATGGCATCGTAGGATCTCGT
>NZ_ATDO01000046.1:0-14968 GCF_000445085.1 Sphingobium sp. HDIP04
AATGGCTTAATGCATATGTTCGGCACCGGAGCGTCGCCCCGAACGGAAGCAATCATCCGCCCGGTCGGAAAACGCTCCGAAACGACAGGCCGGAGCATTCCATCCGATGCGATCAGGCCGAAATGTTCAAAAATCCATCGGCTTCGAAAACCTTTCTGGCACGTTCCTCAATCCGATCCGCAAGTGACCTGCGAAGCGGCATGCCGTTCGAGACTTTTCTCAGCGTGTTATAGCTGAAGCCGAATGTTTCGAATATCTCCTCATTATTTCTCATCGTCGACAATGATGTGATCCGATCGGCGATCGAGGGATCCAAACAGCGCATTCCATTAGGCATTCGATCTTCCCCTACTGACGAATTCCAGCCGGTGCACGGTCGCAACTTGCCTGCCCGCGCAGTTCATCGGGCCATTCCCGCCGTTCCGGAAAACAGGCGGCGGGGTTTCCCCCTGGACCATGTTGCGCATGGGCCGGACACGCAGCGAGCGGGCCAGCGGACGTCGAGGCCGGGAGCGGATTGCGACGGACGCGCCGCGCATTGCCCGGAGATCGAAGCATAGGAATATCCTCTCCATGCGCTGTTATGGATCAGCGCCTGTCTTATCCGGCACGTCGGTGATTATTATGCTTATCGGGCCGTCCGGAAAGGATCGCAGCTTTCGCCTGCGGAGGAAATTGCTGCAAATGAATTAGGAATATTCGCGATACGGATTTGATCGAAACGGGGCCAACTGCCCACAAATCGGTCATGGGGATTGAGCGACCGCGCTTTGAAAGCAGCCATCGCATGCTATGGTCGCCTTGAGCATTTCCCGGCAGGCGGAATATCCGCCGACCGGAAAGCCCGCTAAAACAGGAAGCCGGAGCAGCCGGGCCGACGCCGTCGGACCGGACGCCGCTTCGGCTTCGCATCGCCAGGAATTGGAAGCGAACATGTCTCGAGACAATGCCATCGTCATGCGATACGACAATCCCGACATTCCGTCCGGCCGCGACATCGTATATCTTCACGGCCGCGGCAGCACCGAAAGGGAAGCGGGGTTCGCGCTGCCCCTTTTCGGCCGCGCGAATGTTCGCTCCTATCGCGGGCCGCTTCCCCAGGGGCCGGGGTTCGCCTGGTTCGAAAATGCCGGGATCGGCGTCGCCCTGCCCTCCAGCCTGTCGGGCGAAACGTCGAAGGTCGGCGACTGGATCGCCGCAGATACCGGCCGCCAACGGCCCTGGCTATGCGGTTTCAGCAACGGCGCCGCGATGGCCGCCAGTCTTCTGCTCAGCAATCCGGGGGCCTATAGCGGCCTCATCATGATCGGCGGCTGCTTCGCGGTGGAGGACGGCGACCTGCCGGACAACGGCCTGCTCGACAAGCCGGTCCTCTTCTGCCGGGGCCAATTCGACGATGTGATCCCGCGCCACAAGTTCGAGCAGGCGGAAGCCTATCTCTCCGGCCCCAGCGGCGCGCGGGCGACTTTCATCCCTTATGAAGGCGGGCATGAACTGCCGTTGCCGATCAAGGCGGCGGTGCAGGGCTGGCTCGGCGCGGAAAGCCGCTGAATTTCGTCCCGTCCTTGGCCATGGCCGAACGGGAGCGCCGGATGATCGAGAACCGGCCGCATCCGGAAATGATCGGATGCGGCCGGCACTGTTCCAGGATCAGGCCTTTGCTTATGCGGTGATCGGCGGAAGCCCCTCCACCGCGCGGCTCAGAAGCTGCACGATGCCCTCCTCCGTGATCGGACGGGGGTTGGGATAGGGGTTGGCGACCGCCAGCGCGGCGGCCTTCGCGATGCCGTCCTTGGGCATGCCGAGCTTCGCCAGCGACATTTCCGCGCCCAGGCCCACCGCCAGTTCGTACAGCTTGGTCGCGGGGTCGCCGCCGCCTAGTGCGCGGCTAGCCCGTTCCATCGCCTCCGGCACCGACGGCGCATTATAGGCGATCGCATGGGGCAGCACGGCGGTGTGGGTCTGCGCATGCGGCATGTCGAAGGTGCCGCCCAGCGTGTGGCAGAGCTTGTGGTGCAGCGCGACGCTCGCCGCGCCCAGGACGCTGCCGGCGAGCCAGCAGCCATAGAGCGCGTCGCCCCGCGCCTTCGCATCGGTGGGATCGGCCTTGATCAGCGGCAGGCTCCTGGCGAGCGCCCTGATGCTTTCCTCCGCCATCAGGGAGACGATGGGATTGCCGTCGAAGGCGTAAAGGCTCTGTTGCAAAAATCGTGAAGCTTGAGCATGCTTGGCGGAGATTGGACGGACGGAACGATGACGGATTTCAAGTGGCGCCATTTCCAGGGTGATGTGATCCTGTGGGCGGTGCGCTGGTATTGTCGCTATCCGATCAGCTATCGCGACCTTGAGGAAATGCTGGCGGAACGCGGCATTTCGGTCGACCATACGACGATCTATCGCTGGGTCCAGTGCTACGCCCCGGAGATGGAGAAGCGGCTGCGCTGGTTCTGGCGGCGTGGCTTTGATCCGAGCTGGCGCCTGGATGAAACCTACGTCAAGGTGCGGGGCAAGTGGACCTACCTGTACCGGGCAGTCGACAAGCGGGGCGACACGATCGATTTCTACCTGTCGCCGACCCGCAGCGCCAAGGCAGCGAAGCGGTTCCTGGGCAAGGCCCTGCGAGGCCTGAAGCACTGGGAAAAGCCTGCCACGCTCAATACCGACAAAGCGCCGAGCTATGGTGCAGCGATCACCGAATTGAAGCGCGAAGGAAAGCTGGACCGGGAGACGGCCCACCGGCAGGTGAAGTATCTCAATAACGTGATCGAGGCCGATCACGGAAAGCTCAAGATACTGATCAAGCCGGTGCGCGGTTTCAAATCGATCCCCACGGCCTATGCCACGATCAAGGGATTCGAAGTCATGCGAGCCCTGCGCAAAGGACAGGCTCGCCCCTGGTGCCTGCAGCCCGGCATCAGGGGCGAGGTGCGCCTTGTGGAGAGAGCTTTTGGCATTGGGCCCTCGGCGCTGACGGAGGCCATGGGCATGCTCAACCACCATTTCGCAGCAGCCGCCTGATCGGCGCAGAGCGACAGCCTACCTCTGACTGCCGCCAATCTTTGCAACAGAGCCGATGCTGGCAAGCTCGGTCATCTCGTTCATGCGACGAACTCCTTTACAGCGTTGGCTCTGCCGTCCGCAGGATGCGGACCTGGTGCGGATAGGGCGAATTGTGCGCGCGCGGCTGCTTGTGCAATTCTACGGACATCGCCGCGTGAGCCAGCGCCAGCTGTAGCCTGAACAGGCGCAGCGTCGGCGCCGGCATCGCGTCGAGCGGAAAGGTCTCGACATGGTCGAGGATGGCTTCCGAACGGGAGAGCAGCACATCGTAGAAGCGGGTTATCTCCGCCATAGTCGCGCGCGCCCGGATATCCCATCGTTCCTGCGCCGTCTCGCCGATCCAGTGCGGCACGAATTCGAGAAGATCCTCGAAGCCGGGGGGCAGCACGGGCTCCTCGTCGAGCGCGGGGGCCGGCATCAGATCACCCGCTCGGCCGATGCCAGCATCGTGTAATGCTGGCCGGCCTGTGCCAGGAGCGCATCGAACGCCGCGCGATCACCCGCCACGCCGCGTTCGAAATCGGATAGCGTCGGCCACCACAGTTCGCGCGCGCCGATGAACGGCGAGGTGCCCTTGTGCACCGCGTCTATCGCGAACGAGCGGACATGCCGAAACGCGCCGATGCGATCGCCCAGCGCCTTGTCCTGATCGCCTGCCCAGGCCGGATTGCCATCCGCCTTGACCAGTTGCAGGATCTTGACGCTTACCGACCATTCGGTGGGCGACCACTGCACGGCCGCATCATCGGGATCGTCCACCGCCGGTCGCGAGCGGATAATGTCCTCCTCGAAGAAGGTGAACTTCAGTCCGTCCATGTCGACGAACAGCGGTTCGTCGGGGATGTTGTATTTGCGATGCGCGGGATCTTTGCCCATGTTGAGCGCATCGTCGAGACTGTCATACCACAGCTCGGTAATGCCGTCGTAGGCCAGCTGTGTATCAGGCAGCAGCGGAGAGACGATCCGGTGCGATTGCACATAGCCGCGCAGGCACGCGATCTTCTTGCTGAGTGTGCCGTGCGGATGGCGCCAGTGATCGTGGAACTGCTGTTCCGAAATGTCCTTCCGGCGCGGGATCGTCGCGAGTATCTTGATGCTGTGCATGGAGGCTGCTCCGTAAAATGATCAGATCGCGGTAAAGCCGCCGTCTGCTGCAAGGCAGGAGCCGGTGACGAACGAAGCCGCGTCGGACAGCAACCATACGGCGGCCTGGGCCTGCTCGTGCGGTTCGCTGAAACGGCCGATCGGGTGGATCGAGTTCAGATAGGGCTCAAGGCCCGCATCATTGTCCATCGCGCGCTGCAGCATAGGCGTGCGCACCGCGCCGGGCACAAGCGCGTTCACGCGAATGCCGTGCTTGCCATAGTCTGCCGCCGCCACGCGGGTCAGCCCGACCACCGCATGCTTCGCGCCGACATATTCGCCGTGCATCGGCACGCCGACCACGCCAGCGACGGATGCGGTGTTGACGATCGATCCCTTCGTCCCGCGCTCGATCATCGCAAGGATCTGGTACTTCATGCACAGGAACGTGCCGGTTACATTGATATCCATGCTCTGCCGAAACCGTTCGAGCGACACTTCGGCAAGCGGCAGTCCGGCCTGCGGGATCGCCGCATTGTTGAACGCGCCGTCAAGCCCGCCGAACGCCGCCAGAGTCTGCGCGACAAGTGCCTTCACGTCCTCTTCCTGTGCGATGTCGCACCGGAAATAGGCGGCCTTCCCGCCAGACGCAGCGACGACCGCCTCACCGGCCTCGTCGTTGATGTCCGCCACCGCGACGTTGGCACCACTGGCCACCAGCAATTCCACGGTGGCGCGCCCGATGCCGCTGCCACCACCCGTCACGATTATCGTCTTGCCGCTCAAATCAGACATCTATCCCTCCAACAGTTTCTTATCGGCGTTCCGGTTTCATTACTGGAACTTGAAGCGCACGGTCAAGCCATATTCGGCGGGTCGACCAGCGTAGCGAACAACGGTATCGTAAGTCTGGATCGTGTTTGTCCAGTAATACTTGTTGAAGATATTGCGACCCCAGCCGAAGACCGCCCAGCGGCCATCAGGCGCTTCCACGCCAAGCCGCGCGGAAACGAGCGTGCGGCCATTCACCTCGTAGAGATCCTTGTCCGCGTTGGTGATGGCCAGAACGCCCAGCGATTTGCTTTGTGAGGAGATCGTCGTGCCCATGGTTAGGTTCACGCCACCCAGCGGCAGGCTGTAGTCCGCGCTCAGGCTCGATTGCCATTTGGGCGAAAACGGCAGCCGTGCGCCGCTGAAATCGCCCCGGATCGGATCGAACAGGCCCACTTCGTTGGCAACGGAGCCGACGATCCCCTGATAGTGGCGAACCTTGGCGTCGATATAGGTCGCGGCCGCACTGACCGTGAGCCCCTCGACCACTCTGGCGCTCAGTTCCAGTTCGGCACCCTTGACGCGCGACTTGGGGACATTGACCAGGCCATCCAGCGCATTGAAGAACGGATCGACGATCTTGGCGCGCAGCTGCTTGTTCTTGTAGTCATAATAGAAAACGCCGCCATTCAGCGTCACTTTGCGATCGAACAGTGTGGTCTTGAAGCCTGCTTCGTAATCGACCAGCGATTCCTGCGTGACGGCGGCATATTGCGCGAACGTTCCGGCGGAGACGCCCGGGAAACTTCCCGCCTTGTACCCTTTCGAAACATTGGCGTAGAGCAGGAGCGTCGGCGTCGCCTTGTAGTTCACGCCGAGCATCCATGACGTGCTGTTTTCATTCAGCTTGTCCCGAAACGTGCCCGGCAAGCCCGTCTGGCTGTTCAGCGAAACCGAATCTCCCAATGGCACCAGCGGTATCGGGCCGCCGAAATCGAAGATCTGGCGATAGGTGTTGATGACGGTGGTGAACAAAGACGAGATTGAGCCATCGCCAAGGTCGAATGTCTTGTTGACCGAGGAACGCTTCGCCTCGGTATAGCGTATGCCGCCCTTCAGCGTCAGTTGATCGCTGATGTCATATTCGACATTGCCGAAAACCGCATAGTTCTTCAGGCGCTGCCGGTTGTTGTAGCCGGCCTGATCATAATCCTGCCCGATAACCTGTGTATTGACATAGCTGGATGTCGAATCGGCGTAGTTGACTTCATCGTCCTCGCGCACACGGCTGTGTTCGTAATTGGCACCGACCACCCATCGGAAAGACGAGCGTGCGTCGTTGGCCAGACGCAGTTCCTGATTGAACGACTTGATCGAACCATCGTTGCGATTGACGTCCAAGATCTGGAGATAGGTGCCGTGGCTCTGTTGCAAAGATTGGCGGCAGTCAGAGGTAGGCTGTCGCTCTGCGCCGATCAGGCGGCTGCTGCGAAATGGTGGTTGAGCATGCCCATGGCCTCCGTCAGCGCCGAGGGCCCAATGCCAAAAGCTCTCTCCACAAGGCGCACCTCGCCCCTGATGCCGGGCTGCAGGCACCAGGGGCGAGCCTGTCCTTTGCGCAGGGCTCGCATGACTTCGAATCCCTTGATCGTGGCATAGGCCGTGGGGATCGATTTGAAACCGCGCACCGGCTTGATCAGTATCTTGAGCTTTCCGTGATCGGCCTCGATCACGTTATTGAGATACTTCACCTGCCGGTGGGCCGTCTCCCGGTCCAGCTTTCCTTCGCGCTTCAATTCGGTGATCGCTGCACCATAGCTCGGCGCTTTGTCGGTATTGAGCGTGGCAGGCTTTTCCCAGTGCTTCAGGCCTCGCAGGGCCTTGCCCAGGAACCGCTTCGCTGCCTTGGCGCTGCGGGTCGGCGACAGGTAGAAATCGATCGTGTCGCCCCGCTTGTCGACTGCCCGGTACAGGTAGGTCCACTTGCCCCGCACCTTGACGTAGGTTTCATCCAGGCGCCAGCTCGGATCAAAGCCACGCCGCCAGAACCAGCGCAGCCGCTTCTCCATCTCCGGGGCGTAGCACTGGACCCAGCGATAGATCGTCGTATGGTCGACCGAAATGCCGCGTTCCGCCAGCATTTCCTCAAGGTCGCGATAGCTGATCGGATAGCGACAATACCAGCGCACCGCCCACAGGATCACATCACCCTGGAAATGGCGCCACTTGAAATCCGTCATCGTTCCGTCCGTCCAATCTCCGCCAAGCATGCTCAAGCTTCACGATTTTTGCAACAGAGCCGTGTTGACCGAGCGCGGCCGCGCCTCGCGCTTCTCCTGCAATTACCACAACTGGGTCTACCGCAACGACGGCAGCCTGATGGGCGTGCCAGACGAGGCGAACTTCTTCGATCTCGACAAGAAGAAATGCGGCCTCGTGCCGATCGCCACCGATGTGTGGGAAGGCTGGATATTCCTCAACCACCAGAAGCAGCCCGAAGTCAGCCTGCAGGAATTCCTTGGAGACTTCGGAACGCGGTTTGCCGGGGTTTCTTGGGAAAATACGGATACGTCACTCTATTTCGAGGCGCATCTCGATGCGAACTGGAAAGTGCTGGCCGATGCCTTTTCGGAAACCTACCATATCCCTTCGATCCACCCGGCGACGATCGGCAAGACTTTCGCCAGCGCGGTCAATCCGCATTCCCGCCCGCTCGATGCACGCTTCTGGGGACCACACCGCCAGTTTTCCACTTTCGGCAATCCGGACTACGCTCCGCCCGAAGATGCGATGGTCGAAAAGATGGCCTATGCGAACCGCGATACCGGCAACGTGCTGGGTGCCGCGGAAACGGCGGGGATGACCGAGTATCTCGATCATCCCGCGATCAATCCCAAGCAATCGAAACACTGGGCGCTGGACATCGCCGTCGCTTTTCCCACGCTGCACATAAACCTTTCGCCCGGCGGTTTCTGGTCGCACAGGTTCTGGCCGATCAGCGTCAATCGCACGCGGTGGGAAGCCGAGTTTCATGTACCCAAGCCACTGACCGGGCGGGAAAAGCTGCAACAGGAACTCTATATCACGCGCATCGCGGAAATCCTGCTGGAGGACGTGACGAACACCGAACGCACCCAGCGCGGCATCGAGGCCGGCGCATACGATACGATGCAGTTGCAGGATGGCGAAGTACAGATCCGCCACAACCTTCACCACGTCGATCGCTGGGTGAACGCCAGGACCGTGCGCGAAGCGCTGGGCATCTGACAGGCAGCGCCCTTCACTTGCCCGTCAGTCAAAAATGGGGTCCTCAATGTCCGGATTGGAGCAACGCAGCTATATCGTGACGGGCGCAGGCGGCAGTATCGGCCGCGCTGCCGCCCTTATTCTTGCCCGTCGGGGCGCGAATGTGGTTGTCGCCGATATCGTCGAAGCCGCAGCCGAGGAAACGGTCAGACTGATACGCGCGGAAGGTGGCAACGCCGTCTACAGCCATTGCGACGTCAGTATCGAGGACAACGCGTGGTCGACCGTGGAACTCGCCATCACCGAATTCGGTCGCCTTGATGGCGCATTCAACAATGCGGGGCTGCCGCCGGTCAACGTGCCGCTTCATCAACTGACGAGCGCCGATTTCCAACGATCCCTGGATATCAACGTGCTCGGCGTTTTTCATTGCATGAAACATCAGATCGCAGCGATGCTGAAAGCGGGGAGCGGCGGTTCGATCGTGAACACGGCGTCGGTTGGCGGCACCGTCGCGATCCCCGCACATGGCGAGTACATCGCAGCCAAACATGCCGTTATCGGGCTGACGCGGATCGCTGCCGTCGATTACGGGCAACAGGGAATCCGCGTGAACGCAGTTCTACCGGGCGCTATCCGCACTCCGATGCTGATGTCGGTGATCGAGAACGAGCCTTCGCACGCGGAATTCCTGAAAACCGCCCACCCGATCGGTCGATATGGCGAACCGGCGGAGATCGGCGAAACGGCAGCCTGGTTGCTGTCGGATGCCTCTTCGTTCGTCACCGGCGCCGCCATTGCTGCCGATGGCGGCTACACCGCAATCTGAACTGCCAGAACCGTTGGGAACCGGACTATGAGCGCAATACGAATGATGGCGGTCTTCGCACGGAGAGTGGGAATGACGCCTCAGGCGTTTCACGATCACTGGCGCTATCCCCACGGCTCGCTGGGACAAGGCATCCGGATTATCAAGCGCTATGTCCAGAGCCATCAGGTCGACGTCGATTTCCTCGATGCCGATCAGAACCGCTACGAAGGCATCGCCGAAGTCTGGTTCGACAGCGAAGCGGACGCTGCCGCCTTCGTGACCGATCCTGATTATGTGGCCTATGCGCTGAAAGATGAGCCGAATTTCGTCGACATGGACAACTTCTTTGCCGTTTTCGCACGCGAAGAGGTTCTCAAAAGCCGCGCCGAAGCGCTGCGCGGTGACGAGGCGGCCTATAACTGGTCGATCGACCGACGACCGAACTTCGCCAAGCTTACCCAGGTGGTGTTCGAGGAAGGCGGCACGGCCTGGGCCGGAGACGACGATTTCGCACTTGGCGAGCGTCTTGGCGCATTTCGCCATACCCGGTGCCATCCGATCGAAAAGCTCGTCCTCCCCGGCCCCTCGGTGATCGGTGTGCGCGAACTTTATTGGCCGACGCGGACATTGGCAGAACAGGGCATAGCTGCAGCAGGTGACGCTTTCCATGCGCTGTTTAGCCGAGCGCCAAAGGCACAAACGATCTTCTCGATAAGTGAGCGCTACGTCTGACGGTGCAGGTTAACCGCCCCTGCGCCTCAAGACGCTTCTCAACCAGACGCCGCTCCTGCGCAGCCCATGGTAGAGCCAGAATGCGATCCATACCGAGCTTCAGCGGCCCTTCCAGGCGCTTCTGCAAATAGCGGCCGATCTCGAACGGGTTAGTCTTCGCCTGCCCTTCCACCACGGTCTTGCCGTCGGGATCGAGAACACAGATGCTCGTGCTGCGCTGGCTGACATCCAGACCCACGCTGTATGTTGCTTCGTGCCGGATAGGCGAGCCGTCCGATCAGGCGCAGGATGTTGCGCTCTGCCGGCGATTGTGGCGCATTGCGCAGCCAGGATAGCCATGTCGCGGCCTGCCCCGGTCGTCGGGCTAGCAAATCGTCCAGACCCTGAGCCAGCCAGCGCGGACGACGGCGATGCTGGCCGATGCGCGAAATCGTCGAAGCCATTTTCTATCTGCTACGGGCAGGATGTCCCTGGCGGCTTTTGCCCGACAGTTTTCCGCCATGGCGCACGGTATACCAGTGGTTCTGCACCTTGCGCGACGATGGGGTATTCGAAAGCCTCAATCATCATCTCGTTCGGATCGATCGCATCCGGACAGGGCGAGAACCAGCACCATCCGCGGCAGTCATCGACAGCCAGAGCGTGAAGACCACCGAAGCAGGCGGACCTCGTGGTTACGACGCAGGCAAGAAGACCATGGGACGCAAACGCCATGCAATGGTCGATACCGATGGTCGCGCCCTTATCATACTGGTCCATCCTGCCGATGTGCAGGACCGCGATGGCGCGGTGCCCTTGCTCCAGCAGTCTCACCAGCGGCATCCCTTCGTCGCGCGCGCCTATGCCGACAGCGCCTACAACAGCGATCGCGTCCGGGACGCCACCTCCATTACGATCGAAATCGTCCGCAAATTCGCCGATCAGACCGGCTTCGTCGTCCATCCCAGACGATGGATCGTCGAACGCACCTTCGCATGGATCAACCGCAATCGCCGTCTGGCCAAAGACTTCGAGCGGACCATCAAATCCGCAACCGCGCTCCTCTATGCCGCCGCTGCCATCGTCCTCATCCGACGCATCGCTCGTTACCCATGAGATTCAAGACAGACTCTTAACAAAATTTCGTTACTTGACGGATTTCTTGGACTTAGGGTTGCAGTGCGCCGCATGTAGATGGCTGTTCGTGGAGAAAGACAACGTGATACGTATGTTGGGTGAATTTTGGCCAGATATATTCGTGATCTTACTGGTCTGTTCGCTCGTATCATTTGCAAACCAAAAATTCGGAATATTTGTCGCTACTCCGATAACATTGGGATCGACTGCATTAACGCTATTGCTCGGAGCCGCTGGGGCGACATGATTCTACTCTTATCTTCCTTTTGGCCTTGGCTTGTTCCAGCAATTGCGTGGATCGGATTTTTCACCGGTCGCTATTTTAGAAGAAAGAGCATAGCGAAAAACACATGATTGCCGCAACTCTGGCGGCTTCGCGCGCCTACGCCGGGCCGGGTTACTCCCGGCCGTGAAAGCGGCATCCATCTGCGGCCTGCACGTCAAGCGTGTCGGCGCTCCTTCGCAGCCGCCAACATCTCGCGCCGAAGGATTGCGTTCATGCGAGCCTGATAGCCCTTGCCCTGGGATTTGAGCCAAGCAAGCACATCGGCGTCGAGCCGCGCCGTTACCTGCTGCTTGATCGGCTTATAGAACCGTCCACGCTCGGCGGTCTTCCAGAAATCCTCTGTCAGCGTCGGGGCATCACTATAGTCGATACCGCTATCCGGCATCGCCTGCAGGGCATCCAGCTCGGCCTTCTGTGCCTCGGTCAAGGGGGGCAGATTGCCCGGATCGAGCTGGAAGCGGACGGTATCAGCGTCTTTCTTCTTCATAACGTCGTCTTTCCTTTCGATCGGCTTTTCGGGCCGAAATGATATGGATGATCTCCACATATTCGCCGTCGTCGTCATCCTCAGCGACGGTGTGGGCCACCAGCAGGAGTAAATGTCCTTCGACCAGGCCCAAGGTCTGCCATCGTTGCTCGCCGCCTTCGATCCGATCATGCACGCTAAGCGCAAAGGGGTCTGCGAAGGCGCTGGCGGCCGTCTCGAAACTGATGCCATGCTTTCTCAGATTGCTCTCGGCTTTGGCTGGGTGCCAGGAAAAGCGCATGGATAACATGACGGGAATATAATTATATTTTTGTCGTTATTCAAGGCGTATCCTTGACCGGCGCTGACCACCCGATCCGCTCCAACGTGTCCGTCAATGTTGATCGCGGCACGCTGAACGTGCGAGAAACCGACGCTTTGCTGGCCCCATTGGACAGAGCGGCAACTATCAACTGCATCTTTTCCGCGGCGATCGTCGGCGGTCGTCCACCTTGTCGGCCCCGCCGCTTTGCGGCGGCCAGGCCCGCCATGATCCGCTCCCGCGTCAACGCTCGCTCGTATTGGGCGAGCGCGCCGAACAGCGAGAACAGCAACTCGCCATGCGGCGTGGTGGTATCCATCTGTTCGGTCAGCGACCGGAAGGCGATGCCGCGTTCCTTGAGGTCGGTGACGATCGCCAGCAGGTGCGGCAGCGAGCGGCCGAGCCGATCGAGCTTCCAGACAACCAGCGTGTCGCCGGCGTTCATGTAGTCGAGGCAGGCTTTCAGGCCGGCGCGATCGTCGCGCGCACCGGAAGCCTTGTCGGAGTAGAGGTGCCGTTGATCGACACCAGCGGCCGTGAGCGCATCGCGTTGCAGATCGACCGGCTCTGTTGCAAAAATCGTGAAGCTTGAGCATGCTTGGCGGAGATTGGACGGACGGAACGATGACGGATTTCAAGTGGCGCCATTTCCAGGGTGATGTGATCCTGTGGGCGGTGCGCTGGTATTGTCGCTATCCGATCAGCTATCGCGACCTTGAGGAAATGCTGGCGGAACGCGGCATTTCGGTCGACCATACGACGATCTATCGCTGGGTCCAGTGCTACGCCCCGGAGATGGAGAAGCGGCTGCGCTGGTTCTGGCGGCGTGGCTTTGATCCGAGCTGGCGCCTGGATGAAACCTACGTCAAGGTGCGGGGCAAGTGGACCTACCTGTACCGGGCAGTCGACAAGCGGGGCGACACGATCGATTTCTACCTGTCGCCGACCCGCAGCGCCAAGGCAGCGAAGCGGTTCCTGGGCAAGGCCCTGCGAGGCCTGAAGCACTGGGAAAAGCCTGCCACGCTCAATACCGACAAAGCGCCGAGCTATGGTGCAGCGATCACCGAATTGAAGCGCGAAGGAAAGCTGGACCGGGAGACGGCCCACCGGCAGGTGAAGTATCTCAATAACGTGATCGAGGCCGATCACGGAAAGCTCAAGATACTGATCAAGCCGGTGCGCGGTTTCAAATCGATCCCCACGGCCTATGCCACGATCAAGGGATTCGAAGTCATGCGAGCCCTGCGCAAAGGACAGGCTCGCCCCTGGTGCCTGCAGCCCGGCATCAGGGGCGAGGTGCGCCTTGTGGAGAGAGCTTTTGGCATTGGGCCCTCGGCGCTGACGGAGGCCATGGGCATGCTCAACCACCATTTCGCAGCAGCCGCCTGATCGGCGCAGAGCGACAGCCTACCTCTGACTGCCGCCAATCTTTGCAACAGAGCCAAAAATGTCGTCGCTCATGTCGGTCTCTCCTATTGTCCTGCGCGGGTGATCGGCGTCGCCGCGTCTGTGGTTTGTTCGGATCTTAGAAAATGAGCCGGTTCCGGATTATGCTGGGCGCAATCGCCGGACAAACGCCGCAATCGCCGCGCCAATCTCGTCCGGACTGTCCTCCTGGATGAAATGGGCGCCTGCGACCGTGATTTCGGTCTGGTTTGGCCATGTGCGGCAGAAGTCGCGTATTCGGCCCGTGGTCAGGTGTCCCGGCTCGGCGTTGATGAAGAGTTTCGGAATCGGGCTTTCGCTGAGCCAGCCGGCATAGTCCCGGGCGATCGCGACCACGTCGGCCGGGGTGCCTGCGATCGGGATTTGGCGAGGCCAAGACAGGGTCGGTCGACGGGCTTCGCCGGCGGCGAGGAAGGGCTCGCGATAGGCGGCCATCTCCGCTTCGCTTAAGGGGCGCAGGATCAATCCGGGGAGAACTTGTTCGACAAAAACATTGTCCTGCAACACCAATTCTTCGCCCGCCTGCGAGCGAAAGGCCTGAAACAGATCGCGATCCTGTTCGGGAAAATCCGCCCATTCGAGCGGCATGGTGACCGCTTCCATATAGGCAATCCCCTGTACACGCTCGCGGTGGCGGCGGGCCCAGTCGAAGCCGAGGACGGACCCCCAGTCATGCACGACCAGAACAACCCTGTCCCCGAGATCGAGCGCCTCCCACAGCGCGTCGAGATAGTCACGATGCTCGGCATAGGCATAACGCTCGGGCCCCGACGGATCGAGCTTGTCCGAATCGCCCATGCCGATCAGGTCACAGGCGATCAGCCGTCCCAGCCCGGCGCAATGCGGCATGATATTGCGCCACAGATAGGACGACGTCGGATTGCCGTGCTGGAAGAGGATCGGATCGCCGGTCCCTTCATCGATATAGGCCATGCGCCGGCCCTTGATCTCAATGAATTTCTTCTCGCCAAATGGCTTTGCGCCGAGGCTCATCGATATTCTCCTTGAGCGATTTTCTGGTCTGCCCGGTCGGCGATGCATATCGCATGATGAATATCATGTCAATCGAGGAATCGTTCTAGCCATTGCCGTCGAGCGGAGAGTTGCTGCCGGAGCATCGATGGATGACGGCGTAGGCCACGCAGGCGCCTCTCAGGCGGTAGCTTTCCTTAGCCCCGGGCGCATCCGAAAGATCGAGGAAGGTTTTGTGAGTCGGATACCAGACCGCGAGAATCTCATCGATATGTTGAGTGCCCACGGCCTGGCCAAACACGGGCGTGCACCACAGGATCCGCGCGCCGGCTCTGTTGCAAAAATCGTGAAGCTTGAGCATGCTTGGCGGAGATTGGACGGACGGAACGATGACGGATTTCAAGTGGCGCCATTTCCAGGGTGATGTGATCCTGTGGGCGGTGCGCTGGTATTGTCGCTATCCGATCAGCTATCGCGACCTTGAGGAAATGCTGGCGGAACGCGGCATTTCGGTCGACCATACGACGATCTATCGCTGGGTCCAGTGCTACGCCCCGGAGATGGAGAAGCGGCTGCGCTGGTTCTGGCGGCGTGGCTTTGATCCGAGCTGGCGCCTGGATGAAACCTACGTCAAGGTGCGGGGCAAGTGGACCTACC
>NZ_ATDO01000047.1:0-17804 GCF_000445085.1 Sphingobium sp. HDIP04
CTCGGCCCTGCCGGACGACGCGTTCAGGGCATGGACCGCGTCGCTTGCGGACGGCGCGGTGGTTGCCTTTAGGCGTTGCTCAGGAGATGGATGACATTCTCGCTCGGCGGATGGCCGGGCCACTGGATGATCGCATCCTTGACGGAGGGCCGCGCGAAGAGCCGATTGGCATAGGCCTCGACACGGGGCTTGCCTGCACCGTCTTTCCAGAAACCCGAATAGCCGAGCCAGAGGAAGCGGTAGAGACTGACGGCCCAGAACAGGTCGGCGAGCGTGAAGCGGTCGCCGAACAGCCAAGGTCCGGTGGACGCCCCGAGGTCGCGATCGAGATCGGTAACCAGCTGCTCCGCCTTCGAGATGGCGGTCCGCATTTGCGGCTCGTTGATGACGAACGAGGCGGCGGCTTCCTCCTTCACAATCTTGTGTTGGTAGGCTTCGAGGAGAAGCGGGTCGCCGTCCGCGAGCGGGATATTGCGGCGCACGGCGTCGATCTTGTGTGCGTGGATGCCGGGCATGACCGCCTGCATGCTTTCGGGCCGACGATCACCGTCCGGATCGGCGCCGTAGAGCAGGGCTACATGGGGCGTCGTGTCAGCGAGCTGGACCTGCTTGAGCACAGCCTCCCGTATGTCGGCGGGCAGAAGATCGGTACCGCCGGACAAGGCGTCGCAGAGGTAGAGGCAGATTGCCTTGGAATCGGCGAGGATCCGGCCGGTCTCATGGTCGACGAGGGTCGGTACGACGAGCGGGTCGAACCCTTCGGAATCAACAGACGACTGCCCAGTGAACGAGCTGACAGGACGGTGCTTGGCTGCGGCTTCCGATCGCAACCGCAGCCGGACATATTGCGGACAATAATTCTCACTCTGCGGGGGAAGGATCGTCAACTCGTTGGAGCCGAAGGTCACGCCCTTCTCCATTAGGGTGCCGCGCACCTTTTGCGAGCAGACTGAGAACACGAAGTGGAACAGTTCGAACCGCGGTTCGACCGTCGCTTCGCGGCGAAGGAGGCTCGGTGACTGTCGATCCGGGCTAATCAGAGTCGATTGCTCAGGCTTGATAACCTCTTCACGGACTTTCCTCGCCAGGGTTTCTGTATCAGCGCTCATATTTTTATGATCCTTTTGCCTGGAACTGAGACGTTCGGGGATTTTTGCGGGCTAAATCGTCATGTAGAATGAGTGTGTTCCGCCGGCGGCCGGATGGCTGGTGAACTTTCCCGGCGCTCCTGCCCCACGCAGCGCGCAAGGCCGGTAAGCAGCGGCAGTGCAACATAGGTCGCGGCGGGCACGACAAGCCCCACGACCAAGAAGGAGCGCAGCAAAACGGGAAGATGGGCAATGGTGTCGCCCAAGAGAATGTTGACGAGGGCCACTAGCGGCGCGAGCGTGGTGATCAGCAGCAACACTCTGAGATGGCGTGTGCGGAGCGAAGGTTGGGGCGCAGCGCTCACCCCTTCCTTATTCAGACTTTGATGCGCTGCGTCTTGTCTCTCGACGTTCGCCCCTTGCCAGGGGTATCGCCGATCGAACCCGCCCATCCGCCATTCAAGAATGTCGATGCTTTGACGTGCCCCGGACACGGTCATGGGGTCTTCGGCGATGAAGGCCCGGGCTGCGTTCCAATCGTCGACATCAACGAGATATGTCGATCCGACCAAATCGCCGCCTTCGGCGAAGGTGGTCCCCACTGCCAAAATGCTTGCGGTGTGCGACGCAAGATAGGCGCGGTGTGCCGGTATGGCTGCTGTGCGCTCTGCCAGCTTTT
The DNA here is from genome assembly GCF_000445085.1 of Sphingobium sp. HDIP04. NCBI lineage: Bacteria > Pseudomonadati > Pseudomonadota > Alphaproteobacteria > Sphingomonadales > Sphingobiaceae > Sphingobium > Sphingobium sp. HDIP04. The sequence continues at coordinate 1,768 of NZ_ATDO01000047.1, forward strand.
CAGGCGAGATGGTGGTTATGACGGAGAACAGCATGGGACGTTCAATCCGTCAGACTTGGCGTGCTTTGCGGCACGAGCGGCTGATGTCGCGGCCCGCGCGTAGGGACCGGCGGGTTCAGCTCGAAGCGTGCGATCAGGGTGTCTCGCAACAACGCGATCTCGTCCGCCCCAATTCCATGGTCCTTGATCGGTTGAATATACTCGCCGACATCAGCACCAGAGAGTCTAAAGCGCTCAGCTGTCTCCCGCACATGCTCTGCCTTGACCCAATCGTCGTTCAGACCACCTGTGAATATCGCCTTGAGACCGGTAAACCGAGGCTCAACTGGCGCGGTTGGGAGCTCAAAACCCGGGAGGCTTCCGGTCAGCGAGCCCAGGAACCCCATTTTCGCAGCGCCGCACCACATGAAGTGACTGGCGAGGCAGGCACCCTGGCTGAAGCCGACTATGCCCTGACGGTCTAGCGCGACCCAGGCTGCTTCCAGCCGCGAGGAGATCTCAGCCAAGGCGGTGCAGGCGTCAGCCACAGACCTGTCGCCGTCTGGATCGAACCCGTCATATTTGGGCGAGTACCACGCCCCGGCGGGCGCTTGCAGGGCAAGCCAGGCGACAGAGGGCAGATCGAGCTGTCTCGCAAGTTCCAGCATCGCTTGCGCACGCTGGCCACGGCCGTGCAGAAGAATGATCGCAGCATTTGCCTGTTCGACAGGCGGGCCGGTCACGATTGTCCCATAGGGTCCTTCAGGGGAAAACGTCATCGCGGCGCTCCAGCAATATGGCGGCATAGCCGGTCCGCAAAGGCGACAGGATGCTGCATCGCGACCTGGTGCGCGGCACCCGTCACAACTTCGAATGCGGCACCTGGAATGAGAGCGGCGGTCGCGCGGACCGCCTCCGGTGGCACGGCGGCATCGTTCGCACCGGCTATGACGAGCGTTGGCGTTTCGACCTGCGGAAGAAGGCTTCTCGCGTCATGGCCCTTGATCGCTGCGACAGCGCCGGTGAATCCGGCAACTGTCGTGGCCAAGATCATCGACTCAGCAAGATCCAGCAGACCTTGGTCGACCGCTCCGGAAAACCATGCCGGATACACGATCGGCACCTGCGTAATGAGCCCGCCGCTGCGCACTGCGGCCACCCGCTTGTCCCAGATCGGCCAAGCTGGCTCTGGAACGAGAGAACCTGCTGCCACGAGTGTCAGCGAGATAAGCCGGTGTCCCGCCGTGGCGCCAAGATATTGCGCGACCATCGACCCGACCGACGTGCCAACAAGATGAACTCTTGCAAACGCGAGGTTATCCATTACATTAAGCACGTCGGCCGCCAGTTCGGCTAGACTGTAGTCGCCGGCACTCGGCGAACTCGTTCCATGACCCCGCAGGTCCATCGTGATCGCATATACCCCTGAAGGTAAACGACCGGCCACGTCATTCCAGGACCGCCAGTCGGCCAGCAGGGAAGAAAGGAGCAGGATCGGCTCACCGCTCGGCAAGCCAGTGGTATGAACACCGATCCGCGCACCATTTCGGCTATTGACTGCCCGATGTCGCCACATTCTCTTCACCCAGCCTGCGGAGTCATCCTTGCGATCAAATGACGATCGGATCGTTCATCGTCCGGAGGAGCTCGTCCTTTACACCTTCGAGCTGCGGCGCGACCTTGACCTCGCTGCCGAGCTTCTCGGGGCTCTCGTCATGGGTGAAACCAAGCGTGACCGAGGCTTCGAACAACACGCCGCCCGGCGTACGAACGTAGATCGATTCGAAGTAGCCGCGGTGCTTGCGATCTGAGAAATCGGTGTAGCCGAGGCCTTCCACGTCAAATTTGAGCGCGGCCTGCACGTCGAGGTCGGCGACTTCAAACGCGGCGTGATGAACTTGGCCTTCGCCAAGCGCCCAGGTGCCGGGCCTTTCGTCCTCATCGATATAGACGTCTAGCACCTTGGCCGCACCGCCATTGCCGAAAGCGTAGCGCTGGTAATTGCCGTCGCGTCCCTGGGGCTTCAGGTTCCAGGCATTGCGCATGAAGGAGTCCATCTCCTCATTGCGATTTAGGGTGGCCGTCCAGCTGTGAAAGCCCCGCAGCGCGACCTCCTTGGGCACATAGGGAGAGTCCCAGGGCTCGAACTGGCCGTCCGTGTCCTGCTCGATGATTTCGAAGCCGACACCGCAGTCGGGGTGCTCGAACGACAGATATTTCTGCCCGAACCGCTCACGCACTTCCGAGACGGTCACAGCGCGCTTTATGAGATGCTCCTGCCACCAGGAAAGCGTACCGACGGGTGCGTTATAGGAAACCGCCGATATCTGCCCTGCACCACGCTTTCCGGTGTAGCCAGCCTGGCGAACGGGGAAAGTGGTGTACAGCGTGCCCGGTTCGCCAAGCTCATTGCCGAAATACAGATGATAGACCGGCCGTGCGCCGTCGTAGAACATCGTCTTCTTGACGAGCCGCTGTCCCAGCGTCTTGACGAGAAGATCCACGTCGCCTTGCGCGGATCCGGTCGCGACGGTGATGTGATGAAGTCCTTCGACGCGTTCGGGCAGTTGCATCATGATCGCTCTCCACTATTTTCTGCGATTGCGGATCGTCTCTTCAAACCTGCACAACGATCGCTGCTGCAGCCTGTTTGAGGGATCAGGGAGTATTTGACAATTGGCGGACCTTCATAGATACAATTCAGATTGTGAATATAGATGACCTGGATTTTCGGCACTTGGTGCTTTTGGATGCGCTGTTAAAGCGGCACAGCGTCAGCGCCGCTGCACGAGAACTCGACCTACCGCAGCCCACCGCCAGCCATGGGCTGGCGCGCCTGCGCAAAGCATTGGGCGACCCGCTTCTCGTCCGGGCGCGCGACGGCATGGAGCCGACACCACGTGCCGAGGCGATCGCCGGGGTTGTTCAGCAACTGCTGGAACTGCGTCGCGACCTGGCTGAAGGCGGGCAGACATTCTCACCTGACCGTCTCAAGCGCGAATTCATCATTGCCGGATCGGACATCGCCCATCTTGTCGTTTTGACGGCGTTGCATTCGGCGGCGCGGTTCGAGGCACCACACACCAGCTACCGCGCACTCACGCTGAGCGGCGATGAAATGGTGAGCGCGCTCGAGACCGGGCATGTCGATATCGCCGTCGGCGCCTATCCGAGCCTTGTTGCCGGCATCAAGACGCAACGGCTCTACCAGGAGGAATATCTGTGCTTCGGAAAGGAAGGTCATCCGTTCATCAAGTCCGGTGAGACCGATGACTTCATGGCCGCAGATCATATCGTGGTCAGCACCAAGGGTATGGCCCATGCCCATCGTGCCGTCGAACGCGCTCTCCTCGACAAGATCCATCCCGATCGGATCAGGATCGTCGCGAGCAGCTTTCTCGTGGCGTTGGCAGCTTGCTTCGAGTCGGACCTTATTCTTACCGCTCCGGCTCGCGTGATTGGTCGGCTCGCCGAGGTCTACGGACTCCGGGCCGTGCGGCCGCCAATTCTTATGGAAGCATTTGAGGTCAGGCAATATTGGCATGCGAGGAACCAAGACGACCCGCCTCACCGCTGGTTGCGACGGCTCTGTTGCAAAGATTGGCGGCAGTCAGAGGTAGGCTGTCGCTCTGCGCCGATCAGGCGGCTGCTGCGAAATGGTGGTTGAGCATGCCCATGGCCTCCGTCAGCGCCGAGGGCCCAATGCCAAAAGCTCTCTCCACAAGGCGCACCTCGCCCCTGATGCCGGGCTGCAGGCACCAGGGGCGAGCCTGTCCTTTGCGCAGGGCTCGCATGACTTCGAATCCCTTGATCGTGGCATAGGCCGTGGGGATCGATTTGAAACCGCGCACCGGCTTGATCAGTATCTTGAGCTTTCCGTGATCGGCCTCGATCACGTTATTGAGATACTTCACCTGCCGGTGGGCCGTCTCCCGGTCCAGCTTTCCTTCGCGCTTCAATTCGGTGATCGCTGCACCATAGCTCGGCGCTTTGTCGGTATTGAGCGTGGCAGGCTTTTCCCAGTGCTTCAGGCCTCGCAGGGCCTTGCCCAGGAACCGCTTCGCTGCCTTGGCGCTGCGGGTCGGCGACAGGTAGAAATCGATCGTGTCGCCCCGCTTGTCGACTGCCCGGTACAGGTAGGTCCACTTGCCCCGCACCTTGACGTAGGTTTCATCCAGGCGCCAGCTCGGATCAAAGCCACGCCGCCAGAACCAGCGCAGCCGCTTCTCCATCTCCGGGGCGTAGCACTGGACCCAGCGATAGATCGTCGTATGGTCGACCGAAATGCCGCGTTCCGCCAGCATTTCCTCAAGGTCGCGATAGCTGATCGGATAGCGACAATACCAGCGCACCGCCCACAGGATCACATCACCCTGGAAATGGCGCCACTTGAAATCCGTCATCGTTCCGTCCGTCCAATCTCCGCCAAGCATGCTCAAGCTTCACGATTTTTGCAACAGAGCCCCTGATAATCTCCTTGCCCATACGTCCCCGGTAGGCTGGGAGCACATTGCTTTCTCCGGCGATTTCCTCTGGGATAGAGCCGCCGCTTCCGCTGGCCGCAAGGCTCTCAATCTACCCCCGGATAGCCGCGCAGCCTAAGCGTTCGCTGATTGTTCGTCCTGAGCGTTGTTTGGCGTACCTTCCACGCTATGTCCTCAGATCGCCAGCGGTAGCAGCTGCCACCGCTCTACCTTCCGTCAGTTTTGAGCCTGTCACGATCTACGGACAGCTGGGGTAGCACCGGATACTTTAAGGCTTCACGCTCCCGCGCCCGACCTTCATCTATCCCGTATGATGTGCCAATCATCAAACCTACGAAGAACACGGGGATCATGAGCAGGAGCATCGAGCCGAAGCGTGTTCTACGGCGAGAGCTTTGGATCGCGAGCGCATCACGTTGCAGCTTGAGGGCTGTTATGATCGTCTCGGTAGCAAGGGTGATTTCATGGGCGTCGTCGCCCACATTTGTAAGCAATTGCTCAACGTCCGTCAGAGGGCGGTCCACCTGTTTACCCACTTCGCTTAGATCAGACCAAGCGAGGTTTCTGGAATGAATCACGCGAAGCAAGGTTTCAATGTGACGATCGAGATCTGACACGTCTCTCGATGCCACTGGACCAGGCCGGGGAATGTTCATTGTGCGGCTCCCATTTCCAAAAGGCATGAGCATGCATCTAGCGCGAGCGGGACGGCTTTCTCTCCTGCTGGCGAAGCGTCAAATCTTCGCGGGCTATGCGGGTAGCCTCATTCTGGCGCTGTTGCTCGAAACGTGCCGCAGGAATCGGTCCGCCGTTCTCAATCCGCTTGGCAACCGTTTCCTTCGCGTTCTCGATGTAGCGCGCCTGATCCTCCTTTTTGGGAAAGCGCGTCTTAGCTTCGATTGAGGCCGCAAGGACGTGCGATTGCGCGGCCTTGAATTGCGGATCGGTAGCATTCTCGCGGTGGGAGTTGCGGCGGAATTGTTCGGCCGCCGCGCGAGACTCGGTAGGGTCTTGCTTTGCCATGCTCGCTCTTTTCGTAGGGTCTTGAGCTTCACGCGCCTTGTCACGCGCCCCCAATCTCTCTCCCTCAAGCTTCAGCTGGGGAGAAGGCTCGAAGTCTTTGACGGCGACACCGGCGCGGGCGGCTTCCAGATAGACCGCCTTCTTGAAATCATCGCTGCCATGAACACGGATTGACTGCCAGCCATTGTGTTTCGCAATGGCGACCGCATCGCCAATCGCATGGTCCTTGTTGATCCGGATGCCATCTTGTCCCTTGATCGACATATCGGGCTTTTCATCGCGGCCGCTCCGAAACAGATCGTCGCCTACGCGCAGATATTTGCGTTCGAGCTGCGCCGGCAGGGCCAAGGTTGTATCCTCGACCTTCTTGCCTTGGTTCGCCGTCTTCGACGGGGCGTCGGCGCGGGAGGGCGCAGGGTCTGATTTTTCCGCCTTCGACCGTTCGCCCTCAACAATATTCAGCGCTTTGTCGGCCGGGGCCGATTGCGCCGCTTCGCGCTTTACCGTCCGAGGCCAAGCTTCAACATCGGCCAGTGCGGCGCGCTCGCGGGGCTCCAATTCAGCGGCAGGCGCCCCGCGTTTTACGGCGCCATGATATTCCTTAATAGCAGGGCTTAAGTATTGCCCCACCGGCGTTGAACCATCGTTCTGCCAGTCCGTGGATGCTAGCCAAGCAGTTTTGCCACCTTTCTGCATCGTCAGCGAATGATCGCCATTGTCCGCCTTGACGTAAGCCTGCATCGCATCGGGAAGAGTAGCGAATGACTGTTTGGTGTTCCCCGGTCCGCCGCGAACTTCGAAAGGGCGCGGCTCAGCTGGATCGCGCTGGCTCGTGTCATCATCGGCCATATTCTTCTCCTTCACTTAGAACTAGATCCCGGCGCTGGCCTTCCCACTCCTCTTTCGTCGGGTCGGGACCAATAATGTCGTCGAAGTCGATTTCATCGAAAGCCATGCTGCCGTCCTTCACTGTCAGGTTCGGCATGTCGCGATCGAGGGCGAGAACGTCTTCGGGAATGTCCTGCACCTGGTCATCGGCCAGTGCGGAATAATCGTTGAAAGCCGCCATCTCTTCATCGCTCAGATCATCGACGGCCGCGATCGGCGCGACAGGCTTTGGCAGCGCCGGCACTTTCGGCGCGGGCGTCAAGCGCGAGCGGAACACGGCATCCTTGAAGTAGCGGATTTTCTTCCCGCGAATGACGGGAATACCGCCCCGGATGACGAGAATATCGTCTTCGGGCAGCTGCATCAGCTCTTGAGGGAGCATCAGTGCGCGCCGCTGTTCAGAGATTGTCTTGCTTCGATTGGCGAGCAATCCATGTATCGTCAGGGACCGGCTTTCCGCATCCTGACCGAGATAGCCGAGGCGTTCGGACAGTTCCTTTGCGACCCGCAGCTCCTTGGGCGTGAAGGCGATTTCGACCCCGCAGTTTGATACGATTTCGTCAGCGCCATGCTCACCATAGACATTCCGCAGCTGGGAGCGGGACTGGATGACGGGAAGCAGACGAAGCCCATAGCCGCGCACATAGGAGAACGCATTCGCAATGACCTGGGCGCGGCCGAGCCGCGCAAATTCGTCCAGAATGAGCAGCACGGACAGCTTTTCGCTGTCGTCGGGCAGTTGCCGCGTGTTGAGGTCGATCAGCTGTTGGAAAAACAGATTGTAGAGCGGCGCGACCCTATCGAGTTCATCCGGCGAAACGCCGAGATAGATCGAGGTCGGGATGCGGCGAAGGTCCGTCAGGGAAAAGTCGCTTTCGGCCGTCGCGCGATCGACAATCGGATTGATCCAGAGATTGAGCTTGGAGGTGACGGTCTGGATAATGCCGGTGAATGTGTTGTCAGCGCTGGACGTAAAATCGCTCAACGCGGCGCGGCACCCTTCCGATAGCGCACCATCGCCGGCTTCCTTGGCGAAGAATGCCTTCATCCCTGGCATCGTGATGGTCCGGTAGATCTCGCCGAACGAGAAGGGACGTTCCGGCTTGGCCGCGATCCACGATGCAATGCCGACAAATGCCGTGCGGGCTGATTCCGTCCAGAACGCCTCGCCCTTTTCCGGGGGCACGAAGAGCATCGTGGCGATCTTCTGCAATTCGACCAGGACCTCAATCGGGTCGGACCTGTTGATGTAGCTGAGCGGGTTGTAGCGGGCCGTGCGGCCTTCCCTGTCCGTAGGATTGAACAGGACAACCTTTTGGCCGCCTTTGCGGCGGAAACCCGCCGTGATTTCGAAGTTCTCACGCTTAATATCGAGCACGACAACCGAATCCGGCCATTGCAACAGATTGGGAATAACGATGCCGACGCCCTTGCCCGATCCGGTAGGGGCTTCGAGCAATACATGCTCCATCTTACCCACCATGAGAAAGCCGTTGCGGAAAAAGCCATTGCGGACGCGGCCGAGCACAATGCCCTTTTTCGCGCGAAGGCCCGCCTTGCGGATTTCACCTTCGCGCGCGAAACGAGCTTCACCGTGGAGGTTCTTTTTCGGCCGCAGGACGATCGCCATGAGCAATACCGGCAGCGGCACGCCTATGACCGCGCCTCGCCAAAGCGCTTCGGTCACGACAGGATCATGCCGGTAATACCAGAAGAAGCCGGGGAGCGTCAGCGGATCATAAGCCGCGGCGGGCATTTTGAGGAAGAACCACGCCACCGTGCCGGTCAGCAGGCCGATCAGCAGGAGCGTGATCGGAAGGAGGACAAGGGCCAGTGCGAGCCGGTTAGAGCCTGTTTTCTGGATCAAAATATATCTCCGTCACGCGAAAGCGGCCTTCGACCTTCTTGGTCTGCACGACCACATCAACCAGCAGCTTGAGCAGGCTGCGAATGTCGTCACGGGCCAGATCGGCGCCGCCCTCGCTTTCCTTGACCAGCAATGTCAGCTGCTCGAACGCGAGTTCGGCCGAGTCCGCATGGATCGTCGTGATCGAGCCAGGATGACCCGAGTTGACGTTGCGGAGATAGAAGAACGCGGTGCCGTCGCGCAGTTCCTGCAACAGTATCCGGTCAGGCCGCATACGCAGGGCCGATTCCAGAAGATCCTTTGCAGAGATTTTCGCGGTGCCCTGCTTGTCCTTCGCGTAGAGCATGTGGACCACGTTACGATGCGGAACCACCAGCTCGCGCGTGTCTTCGATCGTCAGCAGCCGCTCATGCGGCGGAATAAGCTGGATCAGCCCCTTAGAGAGCGTCGTCTTTCCCGAGCCGGTAGCGCCAGAAATCAGGATATTCTTGCGGCCCTGGACTGCCTTTTGGAAAAATTCAACGTGCTTTCCTGCGTCGAGCAGATCGCGCAATTCAACATCGAGCGGCGAGACTTGCCGGGTTGCGATCTTTGTCTCGCTAAACAGCCCACCGCGCTCGAAATCCTCCATCGTCAACGTCACCGATGATGGCTTGCGGATCGTGATGGACACTGTGCCGGCAGGGACAGCAGGCGGCACTACCAGCTGCACACGCTCGCCGCTGGGGAGGATTGTGGAGCAGATCGGCGTGGACTGGCTTATGTCCTGATGGGTGAAAGCCGCCGCTGCCCGCGCGAGCGCGAGCAGCGACTTTTCATTGAGGTCGGGTAATGTCTCCCAGGACCACCCATCGCGCGTTTCAATCGCAGCCTCGCCAGCCTTATTAATCACCAGCTCCGTTACGTCCTCACGCGCGAGCAGAGGGCGCAGCGGCAGCAAGGCGTTTTCGAGGACAGCCGTATTGCTCATTGGCCGCGCCGAAGCCGCAGGCCGTAGATGTTGGAGAAATCGAAGTCGCGCGCGACCATGATCCCCACTTCCGCGCCCTGATTGATACGAAGCACCGGTTGAATCTGCATCGTATCCCGCAAGATCGTGTCTGACGCCTGGCTGGGAACCCGCGTGACGTTATCCGCGTCGGAAACTTCCGAGGCGGCGATCGAGGCGGCATCGTTGAGGGAGCTGAACAACAGCGCCGCCCCGAAGCGTTCCCAAAAGAAGTTCTTCACGCCGCCTGCCATGCCCGAACGGCCAAGCGCGTCGCTGGCGGGCGAACCCACGTCGATCGCCACGCCGCGAGGCGTGACGGCGCGGTTCCATACCGCAAAGAGACGATATTTCCCGCGCTGGACGCCGGTTTGATATTCGCCCAGGACGCGGGTTCCCTTTTCCAGCAGAACGACGCGGCCGTTGTCCGAATAAATGTCGCGGGGAATGATGCAGCTGACATATCCGGGCTGACTGGAATCCATCGCGGTTTGCAGAACGCATGGAATGAACGACCCCGCGAGGATCAGCATATCGCGGTTGCCAATGTCGCGGCCTGACACCCGATCAATTTGCGAGGTCTGGCGCATGTTTTCGAGATTGGTCCGGCGCGATCCACCTTGCCCATCGCTATCGGCCGACGCACCAATCAACTGCGCGCCCTGTGCTCCTGTGCCGCCTCCCATGGGCAGGCCGGTGGCAGCTGCCACCGCTCCACCGACCCCGCCGCCGTTTTCGCCACCATAAGCCATGATCCCGGCGCGGCGTTGGGCCTCTGCGATGACTTGCCCTTCAGACTTTTGGGGGCGGCCGCTTGCCCCGGCTGTGCGGGGCGCTTGGCTTCCATCAAGGGCTGGCACTTCCGTCATGGGCACCGGCGCGTTCGGATCGTTTGGCGCATCGGCAAGCGTTGGCGCTATGATCGACTTGGGATCGTAGTTGGCGAGCTGCCTTTCATCCGGCTTTTCGGCTTTCTCGGCTTTTTCGGTTGGATCGCTCCGCATCGCGTCGATTGTGCTGAAACCGAGCACGATCGCGCCGCAGGCGACCGCAGCGAGAACGACCGCCTTTTTGGGGTCGATCGACCTGTTCGGAAGAGCGGCAATCTTCGCCTGGCGCTCGCTTTGCCGCTCAATGTCTTCCGGATCGGGCACCGGCTCTGACGCAAGGGGCCGGTTTTCGACCGTCTCGCCCTGCGAAATGATGTTGTCGCCATGCGGCGGATTGTCATGATCGTTCGCAGCCATCTTACTCAACCCCTGTGGTTCGCTCGACCAGCCCCGAGGCCGTGTCAGTTTTGGGATCGCGCCCGTAGTAATCAGTCTTCTGATTGTGGATGCAGAGCACTTCGAGGCCCCGGCGCAGCCGGATCGTTCTGTAGACCCCGTGCAGCACCACATATTCATCGCGCACATCGAAGGAGGCGATGGCTTCCGATCCATCAGGATTGACGATGAAGAACGCCGGCAACTCACGCTGGTTGGGGAAGCGCATCACCGTGAACTGTCCATTGTCAGACACTTCGGAGGGCTGGATGGCCGTCGATCCTTGCATGATGTAATCGGCGTTGCGCGTGCCTTCCAGCACGCCAATATCGAGCGCCGACTTCACCGCGCCGCGCTCCAAGGCTTTCAGCTGGGCGAGCTGGGCCATTGCGGCTTGCGCCTGCGCTTCGGCCGCTTCCTGTTCAGGATAGCGGAAAACGACCGTATAGAAGCCGCTGCCCCGCTGCGTTGGCGACAGAGCGAACCGATAGCTGCGCGGGCCATAGCGCGAACGTGTAATGACTGTCAGGTTCGTGCGACCCGCTCGCTCGCGTGGTTTGATGAAGAGCGAATTGGCAGCCGGTGCGACTTCCCAGGACACGGTATCACCCAGCGCCACATGCTCGACTACTTCATCCTTGGCGAAGACGATTTCCGTGGCGATGCGGAACACGCCCGGAATCTCATAGACTTGCCGATCATTGTAGTTCGCTTCACGAACCCGGTGATCGAGCACCGTCGCATGGGGCGTTTCTTCGGCCATCGCCGGCGACGCAGCCAGCGCGATCGCGAGCGCAAACGGGGCGCTCCACTTCAACACGGTCATTGGGGCACCTCCACGTCAGCGCGATAGCTCTCGACCTGATAGCCAAGCGGATTCTTGAAGCGGTCCACTTCCTTGCTCGGCGTGCCATCGACCTTATATTTGATGGTCGCGACGGCATCGGTTTTGGTCGAGTTCGAGCCGGTCACAGATTCCTTGGTGAAATAGACCTGCGCGACGTTGCCGCCCAGGAACGACACCCGCTTGATTTCGACAAAAACATCAGTGCGGTTCGCAAGGATGTTTTGCGGACTTTGGGGATTGTCGGTCTTGTAGAAGCGTGACCACCGATCCTGTTCGGGCCGCGCCGACATGACCATGACCGCATCGAAATATTCTTCGCGAGCGGCCGCTATCCAGCCTTCGCGATAGCGGACATAGGTGGCGAGGAAATACTTACGGACCGCCTCGTCATAGGTGATCGTCGCGTCACCGTGGAGCTTGGCGGCGATCGACGCCTCGCCCGTGTTACGGTCCACCGTGATAACATATGGCTCGACCGTTTTCAGGGGCGTCAGGGCTGCAACGGCCACAACGCCAGCAGTCGCCAGGGCGCCAGCAACGCCAGCGACGACCCACGCCAGCTTTTTGGAGCGCTCGGCCGCCGCAAGCTTGTCTCGTTCCCAGCTTGCAGCCTCTTCAAAATAGGCTTTCAGCTCGTCCTTTGGAATACCAACTGCCATCGTAACACCTCAGCAATTCGAGTAGATCGGGCCGCGCAGCGAGGCGCTTAGGCGCGGCACTTCGACCGCGCGCGATGCGTCCGACTGTTCATTGCCCGGAGTGGCAGGGTCCGCCGGGGCCACGTCCGGCGTTGCCGGTGCGCCCTGATTGAACACGTCCACATTTGCCGGGGCGGTTCGCTGTGCGGCCTGGTCCGGGATCGAGGGAAGGGTAAGCCCATGCGGATTTGCGGGCCGCATCGGCCCCTCGCATTTGGCTGGCTTTTTGACGGGCTGACCGGCGCAGGCCGCCAGCGCCAGGCAGATTCCGAGTCCAAGCAACTTGCGCATATTCGTTCCCTCAAGCTCTGGTGATTGTGTTTCGGTTGCGCCAACGGCGAACCGCCGACGAGAAGCCCCGTCCCATGCTGGCCCCCATGGCGCGGGCATCGCTGGCGGCGTGCCCTGCGCCCGTTGCCACAGCCCCGCCACCGCTCATCACGGCATTACCGAACTGCGAAACCATCGCAGCCGCACCGCCGCCCAGCGAGGCCGCAATTCCGGGAATTTGTAGGAAGAAGAAGCAGGCGAGGACGTAGAAGGCGATGATGCGAACGCATGTGTCCCAAACGTGCTCAAACTGACCGTCGAAGGATGCTGTTGCGGATTCTGCGACGTTGGCGACGACAAGCACCAGCAACAGCGCGAACAAAGACAGCATCAAGAAGTTGAGGACGCTACCGAGCCACGAGAAGAAGTAGCTTCTGGTGGAATCGAACAGCAGCGCACCGACGAATATCGGACCAACCACCGCCAGACAGGCCAGCGCGAACAGCGCATAGAGCACGATCACAAAGCCCACCGCGAGCGCGAACAACGCGGCTACAGCGGTTAGCAAGATGATTATGGTTGCGCCGATGCACAGGATGATCGCAGTCGCTGCCCCCTGCAAATCCCACATGCTGGCGTTCTGCTCAGCATATTCTTTGGTGGCATCCTGCATCCCTATCAGGGCAACATCGACGCGAGCCCACATCGTATCAAACGACCCACCGACGCCATTTGGCGAGCCTCCGATGATTGAGGCAAACTCATTAGGCAGCCCTGTCACGATCATTTGTGCAATTGATGCCCCGTAAAGGCTTGTCACAGCCCAATAGGCCCAGTCGGCCCCAAGCTGCGATTTTGGCCAAGTCGGAGAACGTTTTGGGAACGTGGCATTCGGTATTGACGATGGAAATCATAGAAGAGGACAGTTCGCTCCATCATAGGGAGTGGGTTGATGGATCGGAGTATTCCGGGCGGGGATTTGATCGGACGATGGAGCCTGAGCTTTGCCGATATTGATTTTGTAAATTCGAAGCCGGCCCTGACGCGCCTTGGCCTCGCCGCGCAGCTGAAATTCTTCGCTTCCCTGGGGTTTTTCGCGATCGATCCCGGCTCAATCCCTACCGATGGCCTCTCGTATCTGGCCGAGCAACTCGGTGTCGAGGCTGGCGAGATAGCCGGTTATGACTTTTCCAGTCGGACAGCACGACGGCATTGTGCGGAGATCCTGATCCATCTTGGATATCACCGCATGAAGCGGGTGGATCGCGCGCAATTGACGGAATGGATTGCTGGCGAGCTGTGCCCGGGCGGCCAGTCGATCAATGCCATGCTTGAGCATGTTTTCCTGTGGTGCCGGGACCGGCGTATTTATGGGCCGTCGCGCAAGGAGCTTGAACGTGTCGTTCGCTCACAACGGCAAGATTATCTGGACACCTGGCTGATCGGAGCCAGTGATCGGCTTTCGTCAGATGCGGTGGCGTTATTGGAAGCCTCGCTTGCCGATCCGGACAGCTCGACCGGATTCAACAGGATGAAGGGTGACGCCGGACAGGCAACGCTCGACAACATTCTCGACGTGACCGAGAAACTCGCCTTTATCCAGAGACTTGATCTTCCCCATGATCTCCTGACGGCTACGGGCAAGCCATGGGTCGATCAGATTGTTCGCCGCGTTGCCGGTGAAAAGGCCTCGGAGATGCGCCGGCATGCGCCGGCGCGACAGCTCGGCCTTTATGCGATTTATCTAATGTCGCGGGAGGCGCAACTCACTGACGCGATGATCGACCTGCTGATCGAAACCGTTCACAAGATCGGAACGCGCTCGAAACGCAAGGTGGTGGGCGATATCGCGAAAGACATCGAGCGGGTCTATGGAAAGGAGCGCCTGCTGGTCGAGATCGCCAGCGCCTCGATCAATGAACCATCGGGGCGCATCTGCGATGTCATTTTCCCGATCGCCGGTAAGGCCAAGCTGGCGGCGATCGTCAAGGAGAGCCATGCGAAGGGCGCTCTGGACCGGCGCATCTACAAGGTGATGCGTGGTTCCTGGGCCAATCATTACCGGCGCATGCTGCCAAGCCTGCTTTCCGTACTTGAGTTCCGGTCGAACAACGCGGTGTGGCGGCCGGTCCTGGCGGCCCTCGACTGGATCAGGAGCAAGGTGGATGGCGGATGCCGCTTCGTGCCATTGCAGGATGTTCCGATCGATGAGGTGATTCCAGCGCGATGGCGCAGTTCCGTCATTGATGACGATGGGCGGGTAAACCGGATCAGCTATGAGCTTTGCGTCCTGACGCAACTGCGCGACCGCATCCGCTCCAAAGAAATCTGGGTGGTCGGGGCGGATCGCTATCGCAATCCCGATGACGATCTTCCCAAGGACTTCGAGATCAGGCGAGATGCGTACTATTCCGGCCTCAGCCTGACGCCAGATGCGCAGGCGTTTTGCGCCTCGATCCGGGAGGAGCTTGAACGGGAACTGTTGCTCCTCAATGCCAATATTCCACAAAACGACAAGGTCCGGCTCCTGTGGCGCGGCGACAACCGGATATCGATTACACCGTTCAAGCCCTTGCCCGAACCGAAGGGTCTCGCTTCGATCAAAAGCGAGATCGGTCAGCGCTGGCCGATGACCGGACTGCTGGACGTGTTGAAAGAGGCTGCTCTGGACACGGGATTGATGGATGCTTTCGAAACGTCGGCCTCGCGGGTTACCCTGTCGAAAGCAGCCTTGGCTCAGCGTCTTTTGCTGTGTCTCTATGGCTTGGGCACGAACGCCGGGCTCAAGCGGGTCGCTGGCGCAACACCCGATGTCAGTTACGAGGAATTGCTGCATGTCCATCGCCGTTTCATCCACGCGCCAGCGCTGAGGGAGGCGTGCGCGCGGGTAGCAAACGCGACACTGGCAATCCGCAATGCCGCAGTATGGGGAGATGCGGGCACGGCATGCGCGTCCGATTCAACGAAGTTCGGCGCGTGGGACCGCAACCTGATGACGGAATGGCACGCCCGCTATGGCGGCCGTGGCGTCATGATCTACTGGCATGTGGAGAAGCGCGCGACCTGCGTTTATTCCCAGCTCAAGCGGTGCTCTTCCTCGGAGGTCGCCTCCATGATCGAAGGCGTGCTACGCCATTGCACCGACATGGAAATCCAGCGCCAGTACGTCGATAGCCACGGCCAGAGCGCAGTCGGCTTTGCGTTCTGCCGACTCCTTGGATTTGAGCTTGCCCCGCGGCTGAAAGCAGTGGCACGCCAGAAACTGGCCCTTCCCCAAGCCGGCATGCGCACGCGGCTTTCCAATTTACTGCCGATCCTCTCCAGCCCGATCGACTGGGACGAGATCGAGCAACAATATGACGAAATGGTCAAATATGCCGCTGCCATGCAATCGCGCACCGCCGATCCGGAAGCGATCCTGCTCCGGTTTGCCAGAGCCGAAGTGATGCACCCGACCTACAAGGCGCTGAGTGAACTCGGCCGCGCGGTCAAAACAATCTTCCTATGCCGGTATTTGCGTCAGGAGGCATTCCGCCGCGAGATCCACGAAGGGCTGAATGTGGTTGAGAACTGGAACGGCGCTAATGGTTTCGTGTTCTTCGGCAAGGGCGGCGAGATCGCCACCAACCGCATCCATGAGCAGGAAATCTCCGTTCTGGCGCTACACCTCCTGCAAGCGTCGCTGGTGTATGTGAACACCCGCATGCTTCAGACCGTACTGGTTGAGC
>NZ_ATDO01000048.1:0-73758 GCF_000445085.1 Sphingobium sp. HDIP04
GTCCAATCTCCGCCAAGCATGCTCAAGCTTCACGATTTTTGCAACAGAGCCCTGTGCAGAGTCAGCGCGCTTTCACGGCCGCGATCGCCACGAAGAGCGACAAGGCGGGCCAGGAGCTGGCCATTCCCGACGCCGTTGGCGATCCCGCCGGCTCGCGCACGGCACGTCAGTGGTCATCGACCAGTATAATCATTTCACCTGGCTCGGCTTCGATATCCGCCCCGTTACAGCCGAACCTTCCCGGTTCCCATCCGGCGGCCGTGACAGTCCCCACCGCAGCACCGGTGATCACCTGCCGCCGTGACGGCTGCGATCAGCGGCGCCCTTCCTGCCGAAGCGCGGGATCCGGCGCGCTCGCCCGGGACGGACCCGCCGGCCAATCTCATCGTCTCTGGAATGTGGCCCGGCCTCCGGCTGCAGGCGGCCCGCGGGATCATCGAGGCGGTCGGCGCACACCGCGCCCACTGGCGGCCGCCTTGACCGGAGCCCGCGACCGGGCAAAGCAGGAGGCCCATCGCCCGGCCATCGGCCGCGCTGGTTGAGGGCAAGCGGCCGGGATCGAGCCTTCCACAGTCGGTGCGTCCCCGTCTCCTGTCCGCCATCCGGCCACCCGCTTGTCGGGATGAACGCTACGCCCGTGCGGGACCGTCGCAACCCCCGATTTTGCGGCCGTGTTGAGGCCTGGCGGCCTCTGCCCGCACCACCCGAAAAATCGCAGGTTCCCCGTCGCTGGCGCTCCGGTGCGGCGCTCCCTCGTTCACGGGCTTTCGCGACTGTTCATCCCAGCGGGGTCGGCCCGCTGACGGACACGCGAAAGGTACACGACCATGAACAAGGTTTTTCTCTCAGGCCGCATCACCTCTGACATCAGCCGCTTCGGCACCGACAGCAAGGGCGGCGTCAGCTTCAGCCTCGTCACCTCCAAGCCGGTGATCAAGGACGGCCAGGTCCAGAAGGACGACAACGGCTACACCGAGACCTACGACGAGTTCCACACGGTGAAGGCCTTCAACGGCCTCGGCAAGTCGGTCGCCAACCACAAGAAGAAAGGCGACAAGCTGATGGTCGTCGGCGAGATCCGCTACAGCCGCAACGAGCGCGATGGGCGCACCTACTACAACACCGACATCGTCGCCGAGGAAATCGAGTTCCTCTGATCCCTGACGGGCGGCCGTCAGCGGCCGCCCTCCTCATTTCCACGGAGAGCACAATGTTCCATCTCGCCACCTTCGATGAGATCGCCGGCATTGCCCACGGCATCGAGACCACGAACCCCGCCATGGTCGACCGCATCCGGCGTGCGGCAGACCGCCTCAACCGCTACGAGATCGCCGCACGCCTCGCCCAGGCGATTGCCGAAGCCGCCGACGCGGCCCACGTCCGCGCGTTCGAACAAGCCCAGTTCGGCGAAGCGAGTGCCGATGCGATCGTCGACAGCGAATATTACGACGACCTCGCCGCGGCCTGGTCGCTGGTCGCCGGCGAGCACCAGCTGATCAGCCCCGATGCCATCTTCGCGCATGACGGGTCAGTTCACTGACCCGTCCTTCCGCTCAAGCAAGGATTCCGCTCATGGCCACACAGCCCGCCCCCAGACCCGCCGTACAGCATTGCTACGGCGTCCTTCTCCATCACCGCCTCGCCTGGTGGCTCGTCGAGTTTCCCGAACTCGACGCGGCGCCGGTTCGCGCGCGCAAGCTCTCGGGCCGGCTCACGCCGGCCCTCGCCGACTGGCTTCGCTCGGAGACCGGCGATGCCGGTCTTCCCGCCGAGGTCACGGCCCTGCACCCGGACAGCCGTTGCTGGTCGGGCGAATTCTCCTGTGTGCGCGCCGCCGGGAGCGTCGATCTGTATGACATCGACGCGCATCCCTGGGGCAGCGATGCCGGCGAACTCGAGCTTCGGTTGGCGCGCACGATGATCGATGCGACGATCCGGCCGCTTCCGTCCGGCTTCACCTCGGTCTTCTTCGATCTTCCTTCGGAGAATCAGCCGGTGCTTGCCATTCGCCTCAGCGGCTATAGCTGCGCCACCTTTGAGCTGATGACCGCTCGATACATGCCGACCTATCGGCCGCGCTCGCCGTGGCGCGACATTTCGAACGACGCCGTCTCCGACAGTGGCAGCGACATCCTTGGGTGGCGTGAGGCCGCGGACTGGATCGGCCCCGTCTGATCGCTGCCGACGTCGAATGTCCGGGACGGGTGCCAGCCATGTCCCGGGCGCCGGCGTGACCACCCCTCGCACGGCGGAAGCCGCGATGCCGAAGTTCCTGCCGGCATGAGCGCATTGGCTCGCAGGATATTGCCCATATGCCTGATCTCGGGGCGCTGCGCTCCCGATTGCGGCATGGCGCAACATGGGGATGGGGCGGTTGCATGGATGGTTGGCGCATCCCGTCCTTCGCCAGGGCAGAAGGACGGGACCGGGGCTCTATTCGCTAAGCCGCCGCCCGCGCATGCGCGCGGTCCCCGGCTAACCTCACGGAGCCGAGGCCTGAGCCTCGTCTCCGCCCGTCCGGGTTACGATCCCGCTTGCGGTTGTTCTCGCCGGTGAGGTTTTACACCCCTATTCCTCTCTTGTGTCTGCCTAGTGTGGCATGCGGGGTTGGCGGTCCGTCGAGCATGAGCGGTCCCCCCCAATTTTGACGGCGCCGCCGCGCCGCTGACGCGTCCCGGCAACCCCGACAAAATCGGTTCCCCCACTCCCCGCTGGCGCGGCGTTAACCGGGGTCCGGCCTGTGGCCGGCTTCCCGGTTAACGTGCCTGACCTCCCTGACCACCGCATGCCCTGAGTCAGGTCTCATCCGAGGGGATGAGACAGCAAAAACGCCATGGAGGCTCACATGACCAAGTCTTTCACGAACTTCGCCGACCTCGCCAGCTTCATCGCCGGCGAAACCGGCCATCACGGCCAGAGTTCGATCTACGAGGGTGCTTTCATCGAGCACGACGAACGCGCCAAGCTGTCGCCCGTCGACGAGACCGAGCAACGCGAGATGCCCGATCCCGAGCAAGCCCGCGCAGCGGTGGAAATGGTGATGGCGACGCTGTTCGACGTGTTTCGCGACACGCGGCTCGAGCCTTTCGCGAGCGACCTCGCCTGGGGCTTCGTCAACAGCTTCCATGTCGTCGCCAAGCGTCTCAGCGACCGCGAGGACGACGCGGCCAAGGAGCTCGGAGATCTCGCCCGCAGCTTCGATCCGAGCGAGATCTACGCCTCGCAGCTCGAGGAGGCGCAGCTGCTGTGCCAGACACTGCAGGGGTGCCGCGATGCGATGGAATGCATGCGCGACCATGCCGCCGAAGTCTATCGCGTCGAGACTGGCCGTCCCTACTCGCCGACCCGCGGCAGCCGGGTGTCGAGCGGGGTCACCGCCTCGATGATCGATGCCCGCAACTATCTCGCCGAGCGCGCCCGCGAGCGCCGCGAACAGTTCGCGCCCGAAGGTCCCGTCGTCGCCTTCTCCGGCGGTCAGGTCTGGGACGATCACGAGATGCTCTGGCGCGGTCTCGACTCCATCAAGGCCCGCGTGCCGGAAATGATCCTCGCGACCACCGCGCAGACCAAAGGCTGCGACGCGATCGCCCAGGCCTGGGCGGCAGCGCGCGGCGTGAAGGTCATCCTGTTCCGGCTGGATCGCCGTCTCGGCGCCAAGGCCGCCTTCGTCCGCAACGATCGCCTGCTGGCGCTCAAGCCGGTCGAAGCGGTCATCTGCGAGGGGTCGGGCATCCAGATGAACCTCGCGCAGAAGCTGCGGCAGGCCGGCGTTCCGCTCCATGTCGTGAAGCTGGACCAGCAGGCCCCGCGCCCGGCACCGCAGCGTCAGCAGCGCTGGGCCTGAGCCCGCGCCCGAGAGAGGCTCCGGCATCCGCCGGGGCCTCTCTCTTCCTTTTGCGCGCGACATGCGGAGCGCGGGGGCATCGAACCCCCGCGCTCCGCCGGGGCGAACGCCATGCGGCATCAAGCCGCGTCCAGAGAAAAGGGGGATGAAAGGGTGGCGGTTTGCCCAAGGAGACAAAGTCATGTCCATCCTCTTTCGCATCGCCGTTCCTGCCGACGACACCCTCGCGCCGGTTGCCGTCATCACTGCCCGCCAACTCGCCGCGCTGCGCCGCATCCTTCGCGCCGAAGGCGACCGAATCGGCACCGCGCTCATCGAACCCGACGACATCATCGGCGACAGTTTCGAGGTCCGGGTCTGCCCGCTCGCGCTGGCCACGGTGACGGCCATCTTCGACCATGATCCGGCGGTGATCAGCGTGGTCGAGGAAGCGCAGTTTCGTGCCCGCCGGGTCTGCGTTCACCACTGCGCCAACTCGGCCGAAATAACCATGAGGGTCGCGCTTACATCCGATAGCGGGCTTGAACTCGATCTTGCCTATGGCAACGCCTATGCGCTTCTCGAAGCCTTGGGCGTGGACGCCGAGAGCGTAGGAGAGATCGCCCTTTCCCAGCTCAGGGAGCGCATTGCCGACCCGGCTACGTCACGGCGCGCGATGCGCTTTGGCGTCGAACAGTATCTGCCCCGGCTGAAGCGTCTGGCGGATAGCGCCGATGGAACGGACGACGCCCGCCTCGCCTGGGCCTGATTTCAATGAATTTCCCGCGACAGATCATTGCGAGGGCCGCCCAGCAATCGGTCGATCGCCATCTGCAAATGCGGGGTGCAATTGGTGTCCCGGATCGAATCGAGCACGCCCAGAGCCTCGCGCATCAAGACCAGCGCATAAGCGCGCTGCATCCTCGCATCGCCACCATCGCCTTGCCCAATTTCGCCGCGCAGCATTCGGATCGATAGCATGACCTGCTCCACGAAATGTCGATCCGATGCCTCCAAATCTTCCGGCTTGATCATCCGACTTCCCCTCGCCTCCGCCGAGGCGGAAACGAGAGAGCCATTCCCGCCCAACGCTCCCGCGCGAAGGCGCGGGAGCCGGGGCTTAAGAACACGTCGAGACATGCGCCTACGCTTTTAGAGCCGAGGCTCCTGGACATATGCGCAGGCACCCCGGCGTGAAATCACACCGTGTGCCGTTCTCGACAGGGTTCTTAAGCCCCGGCGCTGCCGTTTTTGCAGCACGCCGAAGCGCCTAGCACAGCGACGAGGACCAACCAAGCGGCACCCCGTTCGCCGGAGTAGCGCCGGGGATTTACTGCCGGGTTACCCGCTCGACTTGCCGGGCAGGAGGCAAGCACGCGTTCGCACATCTCGGCATCAGACGGGGCTTCATCGCCATAGCATGACGCTGGGTGTTCCTCGGCCGTCAAGGATCAGCGGTCCCCCCGATTTTGCCGCCGCTCCGCTGCGCTACCCGGCAACAAAATCGGTTCCCCCGCTGCCCGCTTCGCGGCGGCCATGCCGTCCCTGACCGCCTCAACACCGCGTCCCGCTGAGCCCATCCTCATCGATGAGAGATGGGGAGCACGGCATCATTCTGATGGAGGCTCTTATGGACAACCTTTCCGACGATCTCCGGGCGCTGTTCAACGCTCCGATCTGCCCGTACTGCGCGACGCTCTACGATCCTGAGCAATATGACGAGGTCGATGAATGCGCCCGCTGTTCGAACTGCTGCAGGGCATACCAGGTCGCGGCCGAACACCGCCCACCACAGCCGCACATTCCGCAAGATGACCCGCTGTCGGCAGCCGCCCAATCAGATAGTCTGGCCCAGTTTCGGGACGAGGCGGGCCGCGTTTCGAAAGCCATGATGCGCCAGACCGCCGGAGGAAGCTACCAAATGTACGAACGCTGGTTCACAGAAGCGCTCGGGCCTGCCATCGACAAGCTCGATCCGGTGCTCCGGCCCCAGGCAATCACGATCGCCAGCGAGCTTGGCTATATCGCCGATACCGAGGTCATGGCGGCCGGCTTCGGTCCAGGCCTATGCTCGATCAGCGGCATCGATGAGCATTTTTGCCATTGCGGCCGGCATCCCTGACGACATCGGGGCCGGGTATCCGCTCGGCCCCTTCTTCTCATCCATCGCCGAACTCGTTCCGGCTCGCTCGCGTGCCGCGCGGACCCGTCGGTCCGCACGCCGCTACGCCTTGCCGCAGCGTCCCGACGAGGGGAAACATCTCTCACAGACTTCCCATTATGTCGGACGGCCGAGACCGCCTCAAGGACGGTGGGGCCCCACCATTTTCTTCGGCGGATCGAGCGCGGCGCTTCTCCTTCGGCGTTGGCGGCCGCCGAAGAAAATCGTGACCCCCACCGCCGCTCACGCGGTCGCTTCGCGATCCTTGACCCGGCCTCGGCCGCCCGACGCGCCGCTCCTGTCATTCAAGACCGACAGGAGCCTATCATGCAGATCATCTCGACCAGCGCCGCCGCCGACAACGCCGCCTTCTTCGCCGCCATCGCGAATGCCGAACGCCGCGCGCTTCACAGCTACTTCGACCAGCATGTCGTGGCGGACGAGGAGGCCGGCTACATCACCATCGACGAGGGCGATTACGGCGCGCTGCCGATGACGATCATAGACCGGATCGTCCACAGCGTGCCGGGCGGACGGCTTGACGAATTCTGAGACAGATGGGGAGGGGCGCGTCTGCGCCTCTCCCTTTTTTTGCTGTGGGGTCAGAACGGACATGGAGGGCATCGAGCCCTCCATGTCCGTGCCGCGAGCATGCTCGCGGCGGGGGCTGTTCACGCCGTCAGGCGCTTTTCCACTTCGTCTATCCCGAGGCTCCGAATCCGGCCGAGAAGGTTCCCCAGCCGCTTTGTCTCGAGTTTGAGAAGACCGGTCTTCTCGATGGCCTGAATGGCTGCCTCGCGTTCCTTCTCTTCCAGTCTTTGCCGCCGCTCTTCGAGCTTGCGGACATCCTTTTCGATCGCGGCTCTTTCCTGTTCCAATGTGCGTGCCATGAAGGGCCTCTTGGTTCACGCTGATCGGGCTATGAACCGCGACACTATAGCCTCTCGCGACCGGCCTCGAAAGCGGAACGTCGCCGATGTTTTTCGGTGCACTTTTCCTCGTGCAAACAAATCCCATCAGCGTCGTTCACAACGCTAAGACGCGCAGACTGGCAGTCTCGCTTCGCGTAATCACGCCTTGCACGCCGTTCCGTCCAAAGGACGGCGAGGCGCCCCGCCGAAGGCATTTTTCATCCCAGACCATCTGTGTCACATGACGACCCGAGGGTGGAGATCTGCCCTGGTACAGAGCAGCACACCCTACGCACCAGGGTGCAGGAGCTTTCTTCGCGTTTTCAAGAAGATGAGGCGAAAACCGCGCGTGTTCGCCTGTGGGACGCATGTGGCGCCCACACGCAAACCGCTATTTTGCGGGCATTTCAGTGTGTTACGCGAGAACACGGGCCGCTCGCCAGATCGAGAATTCTTGCCATGCGGGCATGGCTGAACTATAAGACGGGCAGGTTTCTGAGACCCCACCAGCCTCCCTGCTAGGAGGCCTGGTTTTGATGACCCCCAACAAGCATTGCACGGTCAGGCTCGACCGCAGCAAATATGACCGTCTAGTCGCGATCGCGGCCGAGCGCGAATGCACCGCCTCAGACCTCATCCGGCACGCGGTCGACGCCTTCCTTGGAGCCGGCCAGATTCTCGCTGGAAGCCAGCGGCGGCTCGCGCGGATCAACGAGTTTCAGCACCTCGCTCTCGACATCATCATCCGCGAGCAATTCCCCGAATATCGCGATCGCATCCTCGCTGAAACCGACAAGCGTCTGGAGACCTACCATGGCGCGTAAGGACATTCGATCGAACGGGCGCAACATCCCCCTCATTCATCACAGCGCGCGCGGAAATGTGCAGCGCAACTCAGGCAATTTCACGCGCGGAAGCCAGCTCCTCACGCACGAGATGCTGATGTGGTTCTCGGGCGCGAAGCTGCCCTTCCTGCTATGGTTTTTTGTCTTCCTCATAGCCTTCTGCCTCATCCTCGCCGTGAAGCTCGACGAGCACGGCGTCCAGCTCATCGGAATGAAGCTCTATTCGGCCTTGTGGAACTGGATCGACCTCGATCCGAACAAGCGCGTCAACGTCACGCTTCCCAGCGGAGACGTCCTTCGCACCGTGATGCCGGCAGTCCCCTACATCCCCGAGGTGATCAGGGCATGGACCGTCGCCATGAGAGGACTGTTGGGCGCGTTCCTCATCTCGGCCTTCATCACCATTCCGTTGACCATTTGGTTCATCGACATCTCGCATCGACGCGGCCGCGCGATCCTTCAGGAACGGCATGAACGCGGCGCCATGCTTGTCGACCACGATATCCTTCTCAACGAGATCAAT
Organism: Sphingobium sp. HDIP04; assembly: GCF_000445085.1. Taxonomy (NCBI): domain Bacteria; kingdom Pseudomonadati; phylum Pseudomonadota; class Alphaproteobacteria; order Sphingomonadales; family Sphingobiaceae; genus Sphingobium; species Sphingobium sp. HDIP04. The sequence continues at coordinate 8,264 of NZ_ATDO01000048.1, forward strand.
GAATATAATCGCGAGAAGTTCGAAACCGAGGCGGTCGAACTCTTTCCCGGGAAGTCGCCGCGGGACGTCCTCGCGCTTCCCTTCGCCGTGCGCAAGGCAGCCGGAATCCACCATCCCTACAAGCTCGCCGACATCCCTTTCCCCCATCGGCTCGAGCAGTCGCATGCGATGCTATTCGGAACGACCGGCGCCGGGAAAACGACACAGCTTCGCGATCTGATTGTGCAGATGCGCCAGCGCCAGGACAACGCCGTCGTTTTCGACCTCACGGGCGCCTACGTCGAAGCGTTCTACGACCCGGAACGCGACACGATCCTCAACCCGATGGACCAGCGCTGTCCCGCCTGGACCATCTTCAACGACTGCACGAGCTACAGTCATTTCACGGCAGCGGCTGCCTCTCTCGTTCCGTCCGACGGCGGATCGTCCGAGCCCTTCTGGGCGCTCGCCGCGCGCACTCTCTTCATCGAAATGTGCATCAAGCTCCGCGAGCGCGGCCAAACGACCAATCTCGCTCTCTCCGACAATCTGATGACGGCCGACCTGAAGCGCGTGCACCGCTATCTGGCCAACACAATCGCGGACCCGCTGACCGCCCCGGAAGCTGCACGGATGGCGGAATCGATCCGGGCTGTCTTCAATACCAATGCGCAGGTCCTGCGGTTCCTCCCCGACGAGGGCGAGCCTTACTCCATTCGCAGGTGGATGACGGCCGACAAAAGGCCCGGCGCCATCCTCTTCATCACCTCCGATTATGAGGACCTGGAGCTGAACCGTCCGCTCCTGACGCTCTGGACGAACCTGTCCATCACGAGCCTCATGTCGATGCCGCGGACGAACAGTCTGCGCACCTGGTTCGTGTTCGACGAACTCGCCGCGCTCCACCGTCTGCCGGCCATCGAGAAGGGACTTCAGACCGCACGCAATTTTGGCGGAGCAATGCTCCTCGGCCTCCACAGCTTTCCGAAGCTCGTCGAGGTCTACGGCGAAGAAGGCGCTCGAAATCTTGCTTCGCTAGCACGCACCAAGCTGATCCTCGCCACCGGCGAATATAAGACCGCCGAAGAATGCTCCCTCTACATCGGAAACCGTGAGGTTCGCCAGATGGATGAGGCCTATTCTTACGGCTATAACAACACGCGCGACGCTTCGACGCTGACTCCGCGAAAGCAGGTCGAACCGCTTGTCCTTCCCGACGACATCACCAACCTTCCGGCGCTTCACGGATATGTCAAATATCCGGACGGATTCCCCGCAGGACGGATCAAGCTCGAATGGAAACGATACCCCGTTGTCGCCGAGGGCTTCATGCCTCGCGCCAATGTTCAACCCGTTCGATCAAGGCGCGGAGAAGGGGCGTTCGAGGAGGATGGGGCAGGGGAAGCCGGCGGGCGGGACGGCTCGTTGCTGGTGATCGACGAGATTCTGGAATCTCCCAATCTCGCGCGGGATTTGGCCGCCGGGATATTGTCGGCGGAAGCAGAAGAAGAGGGGAACGCGGCGGCACGGGCGGCGCAGGGCACGGACGACCGCGGTGATCAGGGATCGGTAAAGGGTGAAAGCGCCGAAAAGGCGCCCGCGGCACCGGCCCGATCAGACGAGCAGGCTGTTGCGGCGCGGGATCGCGACGATCGGAGCGATGGCCATCGGCAGGGTCAGGGGACGCCCCAGGTCGAGGATCAGACGCTCGCCGAACTGCGTCAGGACTTCTCGGCCGGCCGTGACGACAACGATCTCGATATGGGCATCTGATGCTCTCCGTCGCCCCGATCCGCTCGGCCGCCGGGTCCGCGAATTATTTCGCGAAGGACGACTATTACACCGTCGAGGATTCGTCCGAGGTCAGCGCCTGGGCAGGGGAAGGGGCCGACATCGCTGGTCTCTCTGGCGAGGTGTCGAAGGACGCCTTCGAAGGGATTCTAAACGGGTTCCTGCCGAGCGGGGAAGGGGTCGCCCAGGTCGAGAACCGCCGGCACGGCCTCGACCTTACCTTTTCGATGCCGAAGTCCGCGTCGGTGATGGCCTATGTCGCCGGCGACAAGCGCGTGCTCTCCGCCAACATGGCGGCCGTCAAGCAGACGATGGCCTGGGTCGAAAAGAACCTTGCCGAAGGCCGGCGCGACGTCGACGGCCGCAAGGTTCCGGTCCAGACCGGCAATCTCGTCTATGCGCTCTTCCAGCACGATACCAGCCGGGCGCTCGATCCGCAGGGCCATATTCACGCTGTGATCGGCAACATGACGCAGATGCCCGATGGCAAGTGGCAAGCCCTTCACGCCGACAAGATCTGGAGCCACAACAGCATCATCGGCGCGATTTACCACAGCTACCTGCGGACGGCGCTCGAGAAGATCGGCTACACTGTAGAGCTTCGCGGCAAGCACGGAACCTTCGAGATCGTCGGCGTGCCAAAGGCCGCGCGTGAGGAGTTCAGCCAACGGCGCGAGGACATTCTCAACAAGGCGGCCGAAACCGGCATAACATCCCACAAGGGCCGCGACCAGATCACGATCAATACCCGCGATCCCAAGCTCGACGTCGAGGATCGCGGCGCGCTCAGGCAAAGCTGGATCGAGCGGGCCGCTGCGCTCGGTTTCGACGGAAAGGACCTGCGCGCGGCCGCGGAAGCGCGTGCTGGCATGATGACCGCGGTCGGGCCGCTCGAGCGCGGCTATCGCGCGATCGTCGATGCCATCGATCTCGCGCGCAGCCGGCTCGGCGATTTCCTTCGCCCACACGACCCGTTAGTCGACCATGCGCTCGCGCGCGCGGTCAAGTCACCCGAAGAGGCCCGCACGCAACTCGCGGTCGCATCGGCCGTCCGCATCCTGTCCGAACGCGAGGCGGCCTGGCCGCTTCATATGGTGTCGAAGACTGCGCTCGATCTCGGTCTCAAAGGCGTCACCGTCGAAAGCGTCGAGCGCCGGATCGATCAGCTCGTCCAGAATCGGCAGATCGTGATGGGAACTGCCCATGCCACGGACCGCGACGGCAAGATGGTGACGACCCAGGAGGCGCTGCGCATCGAGGAGAAGATCCTCGACCTGGTGAAGGAAGGCAATGGCGCCGCAAATCCCGTCCTGTCTGCTGCCGACGCGCCCGCGCGCCTTCAGGCAGTCGCGGAGCATCCACTCAATCCCGGGCAGCTTGCCGCCGCGACCCTGATCCTCTCCTCTGACGATCGCACGATCACGATCCAGGGAAAGGCGGGCACGGGCAAGTCCACGATGCTGCAGGCGGTCTCGCGCGTCGCGGAGGCCGAAGGCCGTACGATCCGGGGTCTCGCGTTCCAGAACAAAATGGTCGGCGATCTCGCCGAGGGCGCCGGCATCCAGGCCCAGACGATCGCCTCCTTTGTCCTCGCCCACGAGCGCTTCATCGCCGAACGGAACACGCCGCGCTATGAAGCGGCGCGGGAAAGGCTCGCCGGCACCATGCTCCTCGTGGACGAGACCTCGATGGTCTCGGCAAGCGATATGCTGAAGCTTCACCAGATCAGCGCGGCGATGGGCGTCGACAAGCTCGTCCTCGTCGGCGACAGGCAGCAGCTCTCCTCGATCGACTGGGGCAAGGCCTTCGCCATGATCCAGGCTGCCGGCGCGACGATGGTGCGGATGACCCAGAATATCCGCATCGGGAAGCCGGGCCAGCCGCTAACCGAAGAGCAGCAGAAGCTGAAGGTTGTCGCCGAACTCGCGAACGTGGGAAAGGCGGGCGCCGCCATGAAGGTGCTCGGCGAGCATATCGTGGAAGAGAAGGATCCGGCCGCCGCCGCGGCCGATAGTTGGCTCGGCCTTTCACCGGAAGAGCGTGAGGCGACCGCCGTATTCGCATCAGGCAGAGACGCGCGCGAGACTATCAACAAGCGCATTCAAGCCGGATTGATCGCCGAAGGAAGCGTCAAGGGCGAGGCGCTCCAGCTCACAGTCTATGATCGAGTGAATACGACGCGCGAGGAATTGCGCTATGCGTCGACCTATCGCCCCGGCCAGACCCTCGAGGTGGGTCGGGGCGGGGCGCAGGATGTCGGCATCCAGGCCGGGCGATACGATGTCCTCAAGGTCCATGCCAGTGGCAAGGTCGACCTCGCAGACGGACGGCGCAGGATCCGCTTCGATCCGCAGAAGCTGTCGCCGGCAGAGCAGCGGGACCGGCTCCAGCTCTCCGAGAAAAAGCCGCTCGATATCCACGAGGGCGACCGCATCCGCTGGACCGCGAACGACAAGGGCCGCGGGCTTCACAACGCCACCCTCGCCCGGGTGGTGAGCGTCGACGGCTCCGGCGTCACGGTAGAGACGGCGGGCAAGGAGCAACTGACCCTGCCGATGGGCGATCCGATGCTCTCGCGCCTCGACCTCGCCTACTCGCTGAACATGCATATGGCGCAAGGCATCACAACCGACAGGGCGATCGGCGTCATGTCCTCATTCGAGCGTTTCCTGTCCAACCAGCGCCTGTTCAATGTCCTCGTGACGCGCGTGCGCGACGGCCTGACGATGATCGTTGACGACAAGGAGAAGCTGGCACGGCAGCTCGACATGAACCCGGGCAACAAGACCTCTTCGCTCGAAACCGTCGGCCGCCTCGACATAGATGGGAACATGGCCAAGGGCGCGAAGGCGCGCGAGGATTTCAATCCCGGCCCGATCGACGGCGTCGACCTGTCCGATCTCCCGCCGCTGCCTGACGACCTGCCCCCGCTCCCTGACGCCGGCGCCGCAGCGCCGGTCGGAAAGGACCAGGCAGCGAAGCCCGAACCGAAGCCCGACCGGGCGGAACAATTGCCGCCGCTGCCCGAGCGCAGCCTCGGCCTCGATTTGTAGCATGAAGCCGCCGGCGCGGCGCCGGGGGCGAAAGGAAGGAGACGAAACGATGGCATGGGAATTTGAGCAGGCCGGCAAGTTCGGCAGCGAGAAGGCGGCTGACGATTATGCCAGGCGCAACAATCTCGATCCGCGCGATGTGCAGATCACCCGCAAAGGCGGGGAAGTGGAGCTCAGCATCCGCCGATCGGCGCTCGACGGGCGCAACCTGCGCGACAATGGCGAAGGCCGGCGGGATGGGTGGGGCTGAAGGAGGCGGTCATGGAATTCACTCAGCGCCGCGGCGACGCGCCCCCTCGGGCAATCGGAGGATAACCGCGCATGGGCATCGACGATCGAGACTATATGCGCGAGCGGCAGCGCGCGCGGAGCGGAAGCACGCGCTGGAATGACCGAGCCGGGCGCGTGGAGGGCGCCTGGTTCGACCCGGCCATTCGAAGCTTCGACTATCAACGCGGACGCTGGCGGGGCTCCAGGCGTTCCAGCCCTGTTCGATATATTCCCTTTGCCCTGAGCCTCCTCCTCATTCTGATCCCCCTCTACGGCGAAGCTCAACGGGCGGGCTGGCTGCCGGATCGCGAGGCGGCGATGCCATTTCCGGAATCAGGGTCGGTAACTGTGGCGAGTTGGGCGATGCACGAACCCGTTAGCAGCTTCCTCACCGTCGAGACGGCGGACAGCAATGCCGTCGTGCAGCTCATCGACCCGACCACCGGCCGACACGCCATTTCGATCTATGTCTCGAAAAATGACCGGATTCGCGTGCCGGTGCCGCAGGGCACATTCCGGCTCCGGCTCATCGAAGGTCAGAAGTGGCACGGACCGGTGCGCTATTTCGGGTCGAATACATCCTACGAGACAGCCGCTGAACTCATGATCTTTGCACCTCGGGCCGGCCACATCATTGACCTTCATCGGAGGCCCGATGGCAATCTCAAAACGCGTATGATGTTGTCGCGCCCCGAAGCTCTGTGATTCCGGACGCGTAAGTGTGGTCAGCGGCGCACGCGCGATAGGACCCGGGCGGCGACATTGCTGCGAACCGCGAGCTTGCGGCCATAGCGTAATGCCGTAGCGGGCGAGCTCCAGCGCAGCGCCTGGGCTATTCCCGCGCCGTCCTCTCCGGCAGCAAAAAGGTCCTGGGTCAGGCCGACGCGAAGGGAGTGAGTGGACAATGCCTGCACCGCGGCGGTCAACTCGCTGGCGGGGAGACTCACCAATCCCAGTTCGAATGCTGCAAGCGCGACGCGTCGGTAGATGCCGTTGACGCCCTGGCGTGTCAGCGGCGCCGTTCCGATGGAATAGGTCGTTCGGGCGAGCGCCGTTTCAGAATCGCTGGCGCGTACGCGCCGCCGATCGACTCCGACCCTGCGGAACAGGGGGCCTTCCTCGATACCGCTCGCTTCCAGCCAGGCGCCGACCCGCCGCATGGTCTCGGCCGACAGCCATGCCCAGGCGCCTTCGCCTTCCTGGTCGGTCTTGGAGAAGGGGATGAACAGCGTCGCCGAACCATCCTGCTGGGGATCGATATGCACAGCTTCGACCACCGTGAGTTCGCTTACGCGCAGCCCCGCGTCATATCCGAGCGATAGCAGGGCAGCGTCGCGCAGCCCCTGCAGGTCGCCGCCGCAGGCATCGAGAAGCGCAGCGAGGGTGAATCCCTTGGTGACATGGCTGTCCAGTGCCTTGCCGAGCCGCAATGGCGCTGCCTGGCGCTGCAAGGCTCCTCTGCGCCTGCGGACGGCCTTGAGCGCCGCGCGCACCATCGGTGCGTCGGTAGGCGCGGCTTCGCCCGCCAATCCCATCATGCGGTGGACCGTGCCGAGGCTAGCGATCCGGCGCGCGAGCGTCGCGGGCTTCTTGCCCCTGCCATCGAGCGCATTCACATAGCGAACCAGATCTTCGGGATCGGCGGGCAGCGGTGAGCGGCCTTCCTCACCGCACCAGCCGCTCCAGCAGTCGAGATCGGCGGCGATCGCCGCCTTTGTCGCGTCGGCCATGGCCGCCAGCGTCGTCTCGAGTCCGAGTTGGCTGATCGGCGGCAGATCCGCTGGAACGATGCTGGCGATCGTGCGCAGCAGCCGCATGTCGACGGTCTCGGGATCCGCGTTTGGCGATCGCGTCGGCAGCGCGGCATCGTTGGTCCGGACCACCACGATTTCGGCGTCGGAACGGCTGGCGGGTTTTTCGGCCATCGTTGCTACGCGCCCTTGCGCCGGGCATTGTGCTCATGCGGCACAAGGCGCGGCACATTTGTGCCGCGTGATTTCGCTGCCATTTTCGCGATCGTCATTTTGGCCCTTCCCTGCTGTTTCCGCGCACTTGTTCTTACCATAACGATCAATTATGGTAAGTGACAGATCGCGCGGGGAGGGCGGTTTTTGGGGCTGTTTTACAAGCTTTTCCGATAATGCTGATCAGAGCGCGATATCGACGCGCGTGCAGGACGGTCACGATGCCCGACGGATCCATCCGACAGAAACGCCAAAAGACATAGTGATGCTCATGGCGGCCGAAAAAGCCCTCGACCCCGAATTCTGCCGGAATGGCGCGCCATCGCGTTTCGCGCCTAGCGATCCGATCGAAGCAGTCGAAGAGGCCGCGAATGTAGGCATCCGCCTTGGGCCTCGCCCCAGCGGTCGCGTACAGGCATAAATTTCGCCCAGCCGCCCTCCGGCGCATTGAATGCCTGCGTAAGCTCTGCCTTGAGGCGACCAAACTGCTCGGCTTGAGCCGTTCCTTGTCCCGGCGGATGAGGTCGCGGACATATTCGCTGACATTTTCGTAGGAGCCTTCGGCGCCGACATGTGCCATGACGAAATCGCCTAGTGCGCCCCTGATCCGAACATTGAGCGTAACAGGCTTGCTCATGGCGATAACCTCCTGTTTGATATTCTGGACAGGATCAAGGGCAGACTAAGCAATGCTGGGTGCCTCCGCTGCTTCCCGCCCTTCGTCAGAAAATTCTGGAAACTTTCATACATTGGAAGTATCGGGAATTTCATGTCCTCCCTGGCGCAACAGATCACGGCAGCGGGTCTGGCCGATCATATCCTCAGCGAACGCCAGCTCGGCAATCTGCTGGGCGGCGGAGACGCCCGGCGCTACGGCCTGGTCAATCGGGCGCTCAAGGATGGTTCCCTGCTCCGCGTGAAGCGCGGCACCTACCTGCTGGCTAAGCGCTATCGGGCCGAAACCATCCATCCCTTCGCCATTGCGCAAGGTCTGATGCCGGGTAGCTATGTCTCTTTCGAAAGCGCGCTCGCCCATCATGGCTGGATCCCCGAAGCGGTCTTTGTGACCGCGGGAGTGACGCCTGGCCGCAAAACGCTCCGCTTTGAAACGACAGACTTCGGCACGTTCAGCTTTCATCCGCTCGCTATCGCGGATTATCAGTTCCTGGCCGGCGTCGATCGCGTGCAGATGGGCAAGCTCATCGCCTTCGTCGCACAGCCGCTGCGGGCCTTGTTGGACCTCGTTGCCCTGCGCAAGCAGCAGTGGGCGGGCATCGAGTGGCTGACCCATGGCATGCGGATCGACGAGGACATGCTCCTCGGGCTCCGACGGAAGGATTTCGCCAAGCTGAAACCGGTCTACAAGCACAAGGCCGTGAACAGCTTCCTCGCCGCGCTCGAAAGCACTGTCATGGCCAGGAAGGTCCGCTCAGCACATGATTGACATCATCCAGGAGAAACTGCGCCGCTACGATCCCGCCAATGCGCTAGAGGAAGAGAATGCGGTCAAGGAAATCCTCCAGGAAATCGCGCTCTATGCCCTTTGGCGCGGCGACTTCTTCGACGTCGCGCTATTCCAGGGCGGCACGTCCCTGCGCATCCTGAACAGCCTACCGCGCTTCTCGGAAGATCTCGACTTCCTGCTGCGCCAGGCCGACCCAGACTTCGACTGGACGCCTTATCTCAAGACCCTGATCGAGGTGTTCGGCCAGTTCGGGCTGAAGCTCGATGCTCTGCCCAGGGCGAAGATGGACACGGCTATCCGCCAGGCGCTGATCAAGAACGATTCCATCGCGAGCCAACTCGACCTGTCTTTTGCGGGCGCTGGTAAGCCAAAGACGATCCGGATCAAGCTAGAGATCGACGTCAACCCACCTGCGGGTTCGGGCGAGGCGTCCAGCTATCTCGATTTTCCAGCGGACCACGAAGTTCGGCACCAGGATCTGCCGTCCAATTTCGCTCTCAAGATTCATGCCTTGCTATGCCGGGGTTTCCTCAAGGGTCGGGACTGGTTCGATTTCTCCTGGTATGTCGCCAAGGGAGTAACGCTCAATCTGGCCCTCCTGCGCAATGCCCTCATCCAGGCCGGTCCCTGGGCGGGAGATAATCACATCGCCGTCGACATGCCCTGGCTGAACGAAGCGCTGGGCAGCACGATTGCGAAGATCGACTGGAAGGCCGCCGCTGACGACGTGCGGCGTTTCCTGCGGCCGGCCGAACTCAGGTCGCTTGATCTGTGGAGTGAGCGCTTTTTCCTCGCCAAACTGGAAAAACTGACGTCGACTTCTGGTCACGCTTGAGCGGCAAACCTCCAGCGCTATCATGACACCGCCGCGCGAGGCTGGCCGTGCATTCCGCGAATGTAGAAGTCTCGCTGATGCTCACTCGTGGCGACGTTGGGATGCAGCGCGGCCCGGACGGCGGGCGTTATCGTATAGACCGCATGTCGCTGCGCCCCGCGGTTCTCATGATCCACCAGGAAACCCTGATAGTGGCGTTCGATAAGACCCGCCCGCACCAGCTCGGACACGGCCCGGCTGATCGCCGTCATGCCCGTATCCCGAATGCGCTCGCTGACTTGCGCTTCCACGATCCGTTCAGCTTCAGCCGTGTCGGCCGGCAGCTCGCCCTTCGCGGCGAGCGCCGCCCGCACCTTGCCGGCGGTCGCGCGACGCTGATGGTACCGCGCCCCGCTCGGCGCGATCGCGGTCGCCAGCCATTCACGGATCGGTACCAGAGCCTCGCCATCGCGCACGAGCGGCCCGGCCTGCCCATTCGCCCGGGCGACCCGCGAAATAAGGTCGAGCACCATGAAGGTGTAGCGCGGACGCGCTGAATGTTCGGCGATCGTGCGGACGATATCGGGTATTCCGATTGTCCGGCGGGCGGGCGGAGGTGCGAAAAGGTCCTGCTGAAACATGGAACGAATCAAGCACAAAGTTAGACTCATGTGAATCCCCCAATTACTCACAAAGACGGTCATTTGGCGATTTTGCCACCAGTGTCACTTTACCGCTGGGCAAGGTAAAGTGACGTAGTTGTCATTGTTCGGCGCTTCCCTCTCTCACGCGCGGATGAAGCTGTGCTAGAGCGTGGCGATGGATCTGGACCAGTTTCGCTCCTCCGCTGCCTCCATAGCCGCGCCGGTCGCTCGCCCATTGTTCCGGCTCACAACGGATCTCGACCTGCCGCCGCTGCCCGGGCATGCGGCCGCATCCTCGCGCCACTCCATGGCGAACCTGCTGGAGGAACTCATCGACGCTGCGGGCTGCAATGAAATTCCAGCCCCCGCCCGCGCACCCGATCAGCCCTCTATCGTTGACCTGTTCGGAGCGTTGAAGACGGCCGCTGCCGGCTTCGAAGTGGCTCCCGGCGTGGGCCTTGCCGAACACTTCTGGACGCACCCGGTCGCTCTACATAATGGCGAGGCCGCCGCCTCCCTTCTGCGCACCGCACGCAACGGGCATTCCATACACGGTTTCGCCGTCCTCTATGCCACCGATGTCCGGCCGCCATTGCTCTATGGCCCCAATATGTCGCCGCTGCGTGTGACAGGAACGATCGGCACCGAAAGCGACATCGAGGGTCCTTACCTCGCGCTCGTTGCCTTCGAAGGCGAGCCGGACGGTCGCGCCGCAGCGATCGAAGCGTACGCAGCCCCGATCTTCCATGCTCGACGGTTCATCCTCGTTCGTTCGGAACTCGATCGGGATGTGCTCCGCGCTCTCGAGCATCTTCAAGCGGCGCTGGATGCCCACGGCGTCGAATGTGCGATCCACCGCGTCCGACCGGGTGCAGACGACGAACGAACCCTGATTGAATTGGTCATCTCGAACGCGGTAGGTGGCCGGCGCATGCGGCTGGCGATCGATGCGACGCGTGAGGCCACGCGGTGCCAGGCCGAGCGTACATCTCCCGGGTTCGTGGTAACGCACCGGAACTGGAGGGACGGCAGCTTCATCGCTTGGCTCGCGCAAACGGTAATAGCTGACGGTCGAACAATCCCCGCAATTGCATAACCAGGCCCATCGCGAGAGGCAGGCTCGCGTCACTATCCTCGCTACCCCATCGCGATGCGGTTCCGTCTCCGCCTGCAGCGGGTTCAATATCCGCTTTTTCGTGGAAGCCAGCGCGGTTCGATCAGAGGTACCGCCAACGTGCGATCAGGCTCTTGAATCGAACTTTGGCCTCACTAGCTCTGCAATACCGGACGCCATCCGGGTCCGGATGGACATAGAGGGCGTCGGCTCTCGCATACCGACGCTTCTCATGCCCAAATTGCTTCGTTGGAGGATTTGGAAATGAGAACCAACTTCGACTTTACGCCGTACAGGCGATCAACGGTCGGCTTTGACCGTCTTTTCAACCTGCTTGAGGCGGGAGCACGCGAGGACGACGGCTATCCGCTCTTCGATATTGTGAAGCTTGGCGATGACAGCTTCCGCATCACCTTGGCGATCGCAGGGTTCAGACCCGACGACATCGAGATCGTGGCGCAGCAGAACCAGCTCACCGTGACCGGCAAGCGCGCCGATGATGCGGACAAGGGAGAGTATCTCCACCGAGGCATCGCGTCTCGATCGTTCGAGCGACGCTTCCAGCTTGCCGACTTCATCGAGGTCGGAGCGGCGAGCTTCGAACATGGACTGCTCTCGATCGAACTCCGGCGTGTCGTTCCTGAAGCAATGAAGCCGCGCCGAATCGAAATCGGCGGCGGAGCCCCGGACGGTCGCCAAATCGGCGAGGCGAAGGAGAAGGCGAGCGAAGTTGCCTGATCCCGCCGCCGGCCTGCCGGCGCCGCTTTCGTCCCTCCCGCCAGCGGCGGCCGGCAGGTGCCGGCAGGTATCGACAGGATCCAGCCAGAAAGGAGATGCTTATCATGGCTTTTCGTGATCTCATTCCCTGGAGCCGGCAGGAAAACCGGCTGCCTGTCTCGGTCAGCGCCGAACAGGACCGGGACACTCATCCGCTGCAATCGCTTCACCGCGAGGTGAACCGTCTCTTCGACGACGTCTTGCGTGGCTTCAACATGCCCGCCTTTGCCGGGTTTGATCGGCGCGCCGGCTGGCCTCACCTAGAGCTCGGCGAGACGGACAAGGAAATCCGTGTAACGGCCGAACTTCCCGGCCTGGATGAGAAGAATGTGGAGGTGCTGGTCGAGGACGGCGCGCTCACTCTTCGCGGCGAGAAGAAGGCCGAGGTCGAGGACAAGGACCGCGGCTATTCTGAACGAAGCTATGGCCGCTTCGAACGTCGGATCAGCCTTCCGAACGGTGTCGAACACGACAGGGCGAGCGCAACGTTCAAGAACGGCGTCCTGACTGTGACAGTGCCACGCTCCGATAAGCCCGACGAGAGTGTGCGCCGAATTCCGATCAATGGCGGTGCGGCGTCATGAGATAGGCCGGGGGCGCTCTGCTCCCGGCCACCGGCGCTCCGAAGCTCCTGCCCCGGAATTTCAGGAAGCACCATGAGCCAATTTCTCGATTAGCGGGCGGAAACGGGTCTGGTTACCAGACCGTCACCTGGCTTCACGGTCCTGGCGGTGCGCTGCCAGGTCGAGGGCGGTGAGAACACGGTCGATCACTGCTGCTTTGCTCGCGGCCTTTGGAAGTTCGCGAACGGCGAATTGCTGCATCTTCGTCAGATCGTCTCTGGGAATGCTAATCTCGATCGGTAGCATGCCCAACCGTTCGGGATCGACACCCTGTGCGGCTCGGCCCGATGCAAGCAGATGATCGAGCAGCCGCTTACGATCGGCAAAAGTCCAGCGCAGCGCCTCGAGCTCCTGCGGACTGATGGATAGCAACGCGATCGCGAACTCCATGATATCGTCGAACGGCAGGCGCACGCGCGCACCATCCTTGCGGCCGCGTCGCATCCGCTTGAACACCCCTTGATTCACTGAATCGAAATCACGCCGTCGACGGCGTTCCATTCCGTAGGGCGTATCAGCCCTTCATGGGCTATGCGCACAGAATGGAGCGCCGCCTCGATCTCGCGACGCCAGTGGTCGAGAAAATCGAACAGCACGGGAAAGTCTGGAGCGAGATCATATTCCTGCCAGACGAATAGCTGGAGAAGCGAAGGCGCGTCCGGACGATAATAGTGGATTTCCGCAGTCGTCAGGCCATAGCCGCGCAGCTGCGCAATAAATCCCCGGTCGATCACGGCGACGGCTGCGGCCGCTCATGGCCCTGATCAAGCGTGTGCATCGCCGCAAGAATTTCGTCGACTGGGATGGGACGCCTTGCTCCAGGGGGCTTGCGCAAGCCAGGCTGGTTTCTGACCGCGGACCTGTCGGACGCCCAGGACGCCAGAATTGCGCGCTTCACTTCCGGTTCCAGGCTCGGATGCCGGGCAACTTCAAAGGGATGAAGAAAACGGGAAAATGGTTGCGACATTGCTGTGCCTCCTTTCCTTCTCGTCGCTCCATTGTTGTTCGTGGCGCCACGTCCACCGCTGCAAATCTTGGTGCGCGCGTGAGTCGCGTCAAGAGGGCATTCGCGATGACCAAGGCACTGAAATCAGGGCAATTGGCACTCACTCGCGCAGAGTGCCAATATTTTTCGTTGCACCCCTTGAACGGAAAAATCTCCTTTCCTAGCTTCGGAAAGCCTGTCGTTCAGATGAACGAGAGGGCCATCACATATTGTTTTGCATCCGGAGGTTATGCATGCATTTCCGCCCCTTGCACGACCGTGTGGTCGTCCGCCGCATTGAAGCCGAGGAAAAAACCTCGGGCGGCATCATCATCCCCGACACCGCCAAGGAAAAGCCGCAGGAAGGCGAAGTCGTCGCCGTCGGTCTCGGCGCGCGCGATGACAACGGCAATCTCATCGAACTCGCCGTGAAAGCCGGCGACCGGGTCCTTTTCGGCAAATGGTCGGGGACCGAGGTCAAGATCGACGGCGAGGACCTGCTCATCATGAAGGAAAGCGACATCCTCGGCGTGATCGACAATGTCGTCCCGCTCAAGCAGGCGGCCTAGCAGGACCGCCATTCCTCAAGCATTCAGGAAGGAACAAGGAAAGGAGTTAAGCCAAGATGGCTGCCAAGGAAGTGAAATTTGCGTCGGACGCGCGTGATCGCATGCTGCGCGGCGTGGATACGCTTGCGAATGCAGTAAAGGTCACGCTCGGTCCCAAGGGCCGCAATGTCGTGATCGAGAAGAGCTTCGGCGCTCCGCGCATTACCAAGGACGGCGTCACCGTCGCCAAGGAGATCGAGCTCAAGGACAAGTTCGAGAACATGGGCGCGCAGATGCTGCGCGAAGTGGCCTCGAAGCAGAACGACAAGGCGGGTGACGGAACCACCACGGCCACTGTGCTCGCCCAGTCGATCGTGCGCGAGGGCTCGAAGGCGGTGGCCGCCGGCATGAACCCGATGGACCTGAAGCGCGGCATCGATCTGGCGGTCGGCGCCGTGGTCCAGGATCTCGCTGCGCATGCCAAGAAGGTCAGCGCCAACAGCGAGATCGCCCAGGTCGCCACCATATCGGCCAATGGCGATGCTGAAGTCGGCCGCATTCTCGCTGAAGCCATGGAGAAGGTCGGCAATGAGGGCGTCATCACAGTCGAGGAGGCGAAGAGCCTCGCGACCGAGCTCGAAACGGTCGAGGGCATGCAGTTCGATCGCGGCTATCTCTCGCCCTATTTCGTGACCAACGCCGAGAAGCTCAAGGTCGAGCTCGAGGACCCCTATATTCTCATCCACGAGAAGAAGCTGTCCAACCTGCAGGCCCTCATTCCGCTGCTGGAGCAGGTGGTTCAGTCGGGCCGGCCGCTTCTCATTATCGCCGAGGACGTCGAAGGCGAGGCGCTGGCCACGCTCGTCGTCAACAAGCTCCGCGGTGGGCTCAAGGTCGCGGCCGTCAAGGCGCCTGGCTTCGGCGATCGCCGCAAAGCGATGCTCGAGGATATCGCAATCCTCACCGCCGGCAATGTGGTCAGCGAGGAACTCGGCACGAAGCTGGAAAACGTAACGCTGGGGATGCTCGGCCGCGCCAAGAAGATCATCATCGACAAGGACAACACCACCGTCGTCGATGGCGCAGGCGCACGCTCGGACATCGATGCCCGGGTCGCGCAGATCCGTGCTCAGATCGAGACCACGACCAGCGACTATGACCGCGAAAAGCTGCAGGAGCGCGTAGCCAAGCTAGCAGGCGGCGTCGCGGTCATTCGCGTCGGCGGTGCGACCGAAGTCGAGGTCAAGGAAAAGAAGGATCGTGTCGATGACGCGCTCCACGCCACTCGCGCCGCGGTCGAGGAAGGCATCCTGCCGGGCGGCGGCATCGCTCTGCTCCGCGCGCTGAAGGCACTCGACGGTCTCAAGGCGGCCAACGACGACCAGCAGTCCGGCATCGACATCGTCAGGCGGGCTCTGCGCTCGCCGGCGCGGCAGATCGCCGACAATGCGGGCGAGGACGGCGCCTTCATCGTGGGCAAGCTTCTGGAAAGCAGCGACTACAACTGGGGCTTCAACGCCGCCACCGGCGAATATGAAGACCTGGTGAAGTCGGGCGTCATCGATCCGGCCAAGGTCGTGCGTACCGCCCTCCAGGACGCCGCCTCGGTCGCCTCGCTGCTCATCACTACCGAGGCGCTCGTGGCCGAGCTTCCAAAGGAAGATAAGGCCGCGCCGATGCCGGCGATGGATTACTGACCTCCTGGGCGGGAGGGCATGGCCTTCCCGCCCTTGCTCGCACATCTCTCGAATGCAAGCGGGCCTGCTACATCGACTATCTCCCATTTCTGACCGGACCGGAATCAGGGTAGCTTCGGTCGAGAAATTTCGTAGGATGGTGCTGGCAGGAGATCAGAATGCACGAGTTTATCGACAGTTCGGACGACGTGCTCGCCCTCGCAGTCTCAGGCAAGATCACCGGCTCGGATCTTGACGCGATCATGACCCGATTGGACAGCGCGATGGCGCGACACGAAAAGGTGCATATGTTCGTTGAGACGCGGACGATCGACGGCATCGAATTGTCGGGCTTGCCCGCTTACACCGCCCGGGCAATGCCCCTCTTCGGGAAGCTCAACCGCTTCGGACGCGTTGCCATCGTTGCAGATCAGGCCTGGATTCGCTTGGCCAGCCGCCTTGAAAGCGCAATTCTCCCGTTCATCAGCTACCGCGTGTTCGAGCCCGATCAGCGCGCCGAGGCACTCGCCTGGGTTGACCCTGCGAAGACGCAAAGCGGGGCCTGAACACGAGCTGCAGCACTGAGATCGGCCGCTTGGTCCACGATCCCTGCTATCTTGACGCGGGGCGATCAAGCACCGGACATCCCCTCGCAGCCTCGCGATGGATCGCGGCAACCATGGCATTTTGGCGGTCGCTTCTCTCCCGCTGAAAGCGGTCAACCGCCGCTTGCCGCGCCCGAGCCTCATCAACTGTGAGATCCGTCTTTCCCAGATCCGGCAATTCGCTTCCGGCTTTCGCGCTCTGCGCGCGATACCATTGAACGAATTCCTGGGTGAGCTCGGGCGAAAACGCCCCGCCGTGCCGCTCGGCATAAGCAGCCTCCGCTTCGATCGCAGAGGCCATATCCCGGAGTTTCATCGCCGCCGCCTGTGCCTTGGCGGCGCACTCCCGTGGTGGCAGCGCACTCTCCTTTGCCGTCGCAAGGCCACCTTGGGCCAGGAGGGCGCTACCGGCAATGACAACTGCCATCCATTTCATCTCGAACCCCCTCCGCGCAACCTTGCGTTTGACCATTCCTAATCGGGCAAAGCGGCGCGCCGTATGGCCGTTCGGACAGTGCCGCCCCTTGTGAACAAAGATTGAACATGCTAGTGAACTTCCTGGGAGTTCACCATGCGAACCGTGAAATTCGACATCGAAACCTATAATAGGACCAAGGCTTCGGGCACGCCGGTCTGCACGCATGTTGACGAGGAATATTGCGAAATAGGGACGGCTGTCGATCACGATGGCAATCCTACGCTCGGCGGTCGCATCGGCTATGCATTGGCCTATCTGCTCATGGCTGGCTGCGTCGGCTATTTCGTCCTGTTCGTCTAAAGCTCCTCATTCTCGCAGCTTGGGATCATGGAAGAAGCCATGGTCCCTGCCCCGGTTTACCTCGCTTTGAACATCGACCGCGCCTTGGATGCGTTGACCGCGCATGGATTGGGCAGCCTCACGCGTCAGGTCGATATCCGCCCTGCCCTCTTCGATTATGTCCGCTGCCGTCGATGACTGGCCGCCTCCGGGACCGGCCGGCACTCCGGCTAGCCCGCGAGGCTGGTAGGCCGCCCGAACGTCGGCAGCGCTATCGACGGAGGGATGGTGCACATCGACGAGATCGGGCGCATGGAGCCTGCCCTCGATCTCGGACCGGATCGACGCCTGCTTTTCGTCCATCCAGCGCGTGATCATCTCCTGCCGAACCGCTCGCTGCTGATCGGTCAAGTCGGTCGCCCAGAGCTCCGGCGCGTCGAGCCCCGGATTTGCGACCTGCTGGTGGCGATACCATTGGGCGAGATCCTGACTCAGGTTCTCGCTCAATTGCATTCCATGCGTCTCCGCATAGCTCGCGTCGCGCGAGAGCTGCTGCGACAGCTCATCGAGCCGTCGCGCGGTTTCCGAATAGGATTTCGCCAGAGCCAGGGAATCTTCGGTGCTGACCGACGACGAATCCGTCCTTGAGCCACGGGCGAAGACACCGCTCCGAGCATAGGTGCCTTCCGACGTCGAAGCGCCGCTACCGTTCGCATGCTCGTCACGAACCCCGCTTGACGAGGTGTTGCCGCTCTCACTGCTCCGAGAATCGTCCGTCGTCCAATTCATGGTGTCCATCTGGCTACCCGACTTGGACACATTGATTCCGAGCCCCGGCAGCCCGCGCCCACCCGAGCCTCCGTTGCCGCCACCGCGGCGGCCGCCAAGGCCGGCCGAAAGTGCTCCACCGATCTGATCGGATATCTGCGCTTGGCGATCGTGCCGCCCCGAAACGCGCTCGCTTTGCGAAATCGTCGATCGCTCTTCCAGGCCCTGGGTACTGCTGCCCGTGCGCCGATCGAACTGCTCTACAGAGGCATTCGCCTGATTGCCGCTGCTCGATTCCCAACCCCGCGTATGCTCGGTTGAGCTTCCGAACGTGCTGCGGTTCGCATGGGTCGCGGTCAGAATCTCGTTGGCGGCATTCTCATAGGCACGCGCCTGGCGATGCGCCTCGCTGGCCATTTCGCGCCATTCAGCGACCGATCCCGATGTCATCGTCGGCGTGAACCCAAGGCGCGAGATGGCCGCGGATGTATCATATACCTCCTGGCCGTTGCCGAACCCCGTCACCATGGCGCCATTGTCCTGACGCCACCCGAAGCTGGCGCCGCCGCCCATATAGGTGGGCGCCGTCGACCATTGATCGGCCTGCCGCATGTTCGACGTGGCATTCGCCCAGCTCACGTTGCCATACGAATAGTTGCCGGTCGTCTGTTCCAGCGCCGCCGCTTCCGCAGCGTTCTGCGCCGGCGCGAGCATGGACATGGAATGCCCGGCAATCGACATCGCGCCGCGCGCGAGGCCTGCCGCGAGAAAGGGCACGCTCATAAGCATGAAGCCAGCGATCGTGGCGGTCTCGCCATTCACCGCCCCGATCCCCGCATAGCTTGCGAGCGTAACGCCGCCTTCCGCGACGCCTGTCGCTGCCGACGTCGCCCGCGTCATGCAGATCATGTGAAGGATGACGTAAAGCGGCCCCCATGCGGCGAGATAGAAGAACCCTGTCACATAGCCCTTCAGCGTCGAGACGCCCGTCTGAGGCATCAGGAAGAGCGGGAAAACGACCGGGAACATGGCGAAGAAGACCACCGTCAGCACGATGTTCAAAATCGGAACCCATGCCATCGCCTGCTGAGCGATCGAATTATAGGTGTTGCGCGCCTGAATGTCGGCACGGGTCTGCGCGAAGGTGTCGATCTCTGCGGCGCCCGTCCCGCCGGACATCGAATTTCGGGCCTGCATGAAAGCATTGATTGCTGTGTTCTGGCGCATCACCTCAGCAAAGTTGTTGCTCGTGCCCGTGAAGGCCGCACTGACGATGGGAACGTCGTGTTTGAGCTTGTCCGCCGCCAGAGCGTTGCTGAGCTTGGGATAGACCTCCTTGCCCCAAAGAGGCGCGTTGGCCTCGATCATTGGACCCCATTGCGCGTCGAGCGCCTGGTACGCCTGCCGGCAAGTGATGATGAAGCTGTTAACCGTTCCGTCACCTTGTCGCTCAAGCCATTGCTGCGATCGGGCTTCCGAGCCCGGCCCGACCGCAGCCCAGAGATCGGGCGCCTTCGCAAGATTGGTCAGCGACTTCTGATAAAGCATCACATCGCCGAACAGGCAGTTCTTGAAATGGTTTTCGAGGTTGGTCGAGAACTCCGCATCGCGAATGATGAAGTTGCGCGTCGCATCGAACAGTCGCGCGCCATACACCATGCCGTTCGTCGAGTAGTTGAGCTCGCTCGGCATGACGAAGACGGTCTCGGCCGTCCGCGTCAGCCAATCGCCCACCTGTGTCGTGAAGCTCGCAAGCACCCCCAATCCCATCGGTACATTGTCGACCGTCGATGGCGTCAGGCCCGGGTTGATGCGATCCGTTACCTTGATGTCCACCGTCGGGACCATCAGGCAAAGATAAATGGCCGTCGCTTGCAGGAACCAGTTCAGCCACGCCTTATAGTTGAGCGTGAAGGCCACCACGAGCAGCGAATAGATGAGGCCCATGACCATGACGACGCGGATGAGCGAGCGATAGCCACCGCCTCCCGACCACGCCGCGACTGCGTTGAAGATGTTTACGAGATACTCGCCGCCACCAACCGTGAAGACCTCAAGCATCGGTCTGCCCCCGCGCCTAGTTCAGACCCTGTGCGTTGAGGCCGCGCGAAAAGTTCAGCGCGGCCGCCATACCGGGCGTCATGGAATTCTGGAGCGTCGATTCCAGCATAATGCTTCGGTTGATGATCTGCATCGTCACCTGGAGCTTGTTGTTCAGCCGGACGTCCCGTTGGCTGAATTTCGCCCGGGTAGACGCGATTTGCTGTTTCCACTGCGTCGCGGTCTCTTGATCGAAGGTCTGATAATGAACCTTCGCCTGCTCGACCCGGTCGAGCATATTGTCGAGCATCGCCGAAAGCAGGTCGACGGCGACGATCTCGGACAGCGTCTCGATCTCGCCTTCCGTCAACGCATAATGCGCATAGGCCTGAACTCCCAGGATCTTATAGATCGGAACCGTGGCGAGGTTGAGGAGCTGCTTCTCGGCGGCGTCCAGCGGAGTATCGGAGCGGATCTTGTCGCTCATCGACCTGATCATCGTGGCGATCCGCGGCCGCAGCGCGGACGAAGCGGGGACGGAGAGCGTCTGCTCCCCCACATCGTAGCAATTCTCGTCGTTGCACTTCAGTATCTTGACGGGCGGCGCGTCGGCCGTGCCATCGAGCAACGCAGTGACGACCGCTTCTTCGGCAGGTCCGAACATCACGACCTTCCCGCCCACGCTCGGATCGGTCGACGGCGTGGTCACGACCGTTCCCACCAGCGTCATGATATATTCGGAGAATGTCTTGTCGAATGCGCCGAACTTCGCCGATTTCTTAAGGGCCTCCCATGTGTAGTTATGCGGTTCTCCGACCAGCTGGTCTTTCATCGACGCGTCTGTGTTTCCCGCGATGGTCGAATCCCGCCTGTTGCCGTTGTTGCAACCCTGGCGGGCTGCCGCCCAGTCCGAGAATACGCCCTGGCTGTTGCCGACGGCTTCGCAGATCGTCGCGCGCGTGGTCTCCATCTGCGGCCAGATTCCGCCGACCAGCGCCTGCGCCGTCTCGCAGCTCGAGATGTTCATCTGATTGAGGAGCTGCGCCTTCTGGCTGAACTCGTCCATCACCTTGCCGATCTCCGGCGAAACAGAATCGATGGCGAGCTTGAAGGCAAAGCCGAGCGCATTGTTGGCGGTCGCCTTCAGCATCGCGATGATCTCGCTGGCATTGATGAAGGAGAAGCTCCCACT
The DNA here is from genome assembly GCF_000445085.1 of Sphingobium sp. HDIP04. Lineage (NCBI taxonomy): Bacteria > Pseudomonadati > Pseudomonadota > Alphaproteobacteria > Sphingomonadales > Sphingobiaceae > Sphingobium > Sphingobium sp. HDIP04. The sequence continues at coordinate 29,329 of NZ_ATDO01000048.1, forward strand.
GAAGAGGTCGATACCTCCACATCCCGCACGCGCGCTCGGAAGCTGAAGATTGAACGGCTGGACGCTTTTCTGCGGGAAGCGGGTCCAGACATTACCCAGCGAGTAATAGCCCGCCGATTGACCCTGAAACGCCGATGGGCCGGTGACGTTCGCCGCGCCGCCCACGTCCGAAAAGAAGCTGTTCATCTCGGAGGCGACGTCGGCCCGGGCGGTCCCGGTGCACGCGAGATTGGCCATAGCCAATATTCCCGCCCAGGCAGCGGACGAGCGAAGCACACGGCCGATCAAGCCGCGACGGCGAACCTGTTCCATCAGAAGTCGCTCCCCACCTTGGTGTTCGTCAGCGCGAAAATGCGATCCATGATCTCGTCGGCGCTGAGAATCCCATATCCCACCGGAATCGTGCGTTTGGTGACGGTGTCGAACAGTACGAGCGCCGGCGTCTCGTTACCCGGGACGCCCATGCGCGCGCGCTGGCCCGCATCGACGACATAATTTGGAAAATCGCGGCTCGGCCCGCCGTCCATCGAAACCGCCATCACCGCCATGCCGTGACTGTCGGCCACCGATCGCAGGATCGGTGAAAACAGGTCGCATGCGCCGCAGCTCTGCGCATAAAAGTAGAAGAGCCCGTAGCGTTGGCTAAGGTTCGCCATAACCGCATCGCGATCGGCGCGCCGGTTATCGAGCCAGGCTCGCTTGCCCACCGTCGAAACAGGCCGCTGCAGCGTGTAGTCGAGATCGGGGTTCTGCCACAGCGCGCGCTGCCAGGTGTCTGAGAAGGTCGAAGCACGGTCGAGCTGCTCGCGCTGAAATCGGACGTAAGCGATGACATTTTCCTCGGTCGGATCGAGGATCGCCCGTGCCTTGAGCTCGTCGAGCTGGCGGGTGATGGCGGACATGCGCTCGACCGCGCTCGACGGGACCGGGACGGCTTGCTTCTCCGGCTCCGTCGCTCGCGGCTTGCTGCAATAGAACCATTGACCGAGCCTGCGTTCTGCACAGTAAAAGTCATCGCCGGCATCGGCCCGCTCGACGCCATCCGACGCTCCATCGCGCGGCTGGGCCGCCGCGGGAACAGCCAGGCCAGCGAGCGAAAGCGCCAGAAGCGGCGCCGCCATGATTGGATGCATGGACAAACTTCCTTTCTGATAGATGCTCTCACCCACGAGCCTCATGCGCGGGAGGGAACGGGAAAGGTCGGCCGCGGCGGAGACGTCCGTAGGCGCCGCGCCGGTCGATTCCACCGAAACGCTGCGCATCGCGTCCTTGACCATGCTATTTGCCGTGCAGGTCATAGTACCCCTGAATTTTCAGCTGGATCTGGGTCATCGTCTCGACTTCGTCCGGAAGCCGCGCGGCATCGACGAACTCGGCATAGACCTCGGTGAAATCCATGAGGGAAAGGTCGAGCCTGGCGAATTCCTCGATCGTAAAGCCAAGGCACTGCTCCTTCTTGGGAGCGCCCCAGGGCTTGCTGAGCTGAATTCGTCCCTGCTCCTGCAGGATGCGGCTGAGCTTGCTTTCAAAGCAGCAATAGGCCGTTCGCCGGGTCTTGCAGATTCCGAGAAAGCTCGACGAACAGTAAGTGCCGACCTTGTGGCAGAAGCCCATACGATCCTTGATGTCGAGCTTCATCTCGTCCTGAGAGCATGCGAAGAGCGCGAGGAACGGCGTGGCGAGGGCCGCGATCGCGCCTGGGCCGCCGGCAAGCGCGGCTGCGCCCGCGCCCACGCTCAACAAGCCGGACACCTTGCCGGCACAGCAGTTGATCAGCCCGAATACCGGCTTGTGGCAGGTCTCTCGCGTGCCCTGGAAAACCGTGAAGTTGTTCTCGTCGAACTCCTTGCCGGCCTGGTCGATGGAGTGAAGAGCGACCAGCGCATCCTTGAACTCGGTCGACGCCTCGCGCACGATCGGCTCGCAGTCGCCATTGATGCAATAGACGTCGTCTCCGCAGATATATTGCGGTGCATCGGTCACCGCGCTGCCGGGTGTCGGGCAGCGGTAGACCCGCTCCTCAACCTTGCAGGCGCCATCCCGCTCCTCGTCGAGGCATTCGGTGCGCAGAAAGGAGCAGCTTCCGTTCGCTTCTAGATCGCCGCAATCGTTTGCCGGCGTGAAGCGATGACACACATAGTCGCGTTTCCACGCCCAGCAGGCTTGCGTCACCGGAACGCCGTCGATGATCCGCGTTTCAGGTCCTTCCGTGCAAACATCCCCGCCAGGCTGCAACGAACACATCTCATCGCCGGCAAGACTGCCGCAGCTGTCGACCCTTCTTGTTACGACAGTGCTCGTGCTGCCCTTTGCATGCCACGACGCCCCGGTGAGCGGGCTGACGCTGAGCGCGACCGGCAAATCCGCCGTGCATTCATATTCCGTCGCATAATAATCATCGCAATATTTGTTGTCAGGCCAGGGCCAGCCATAGTCGCGATGGGCAGCGCAGGCCTGTTTCCGAACGCCTGTCGGCTTGCAGACTCCTGAGGAAATATGAGGGGCAATGGCGGCATAGCGCGCGAACGGGGTTCCATATGCGCTGTCGGGCACCACATAGTATTTGTAGCTATCGACGGTTTGCACCTCGGGCACCATGCGGATGGTGCAGGTCTCGGGCCTGTCCTCGACCTTGGTGCCGCTGTTGCAGGTCGCCTCGTAATAGCCCTCAGATCCTGAGCCCGGCGGGAGCGGGACGCACGAGCCGGAGCTGCCCCCCATGCTCTCCCCGGCGAGGTAGGCCGATGGATCATTCTCGACGGTCGTGGCGCGAGCGGTTGTCTCGAGGATCTCGGAATTGCTGAACGTCGGCCGTGTCCGGTCCGCGTCCGTGGTGATGCGATACTGCTCGTTCGACGCCTTTGTCGCCGCGGCTTCCGCTTCCATTCTTTCCGGATCGTCGAAATAGGCGCCTTGCGGCAGCGCCGTGCCGCCATAGCCCGGCACCGCTTCCGCGCGGGCATTGTCGGTCGGCACCAGCGTCGTATCCTGCCGTTTCTCATTGGCGAGCGAGCGCCCTTCCTGGCGGGCCTCCTCGACCGACATCTGGGCAGAAGCGGGGGAGGCGGCGGCAAGACCCGCGATAAGCAGCATCAGCGAGAAGCGGACGCTCACGGCAACGCTCTCCTTAGATTGGAGAGACCCACCGCCGCCACGCGCGCGCCCGGACCGTTGCCCTCGGCGAACGACGACAGCGCATATTCGACGGTCACATTGCCGATCATCCGGTCGTGAGGCGGGACCTTGGTTCGGCATGAAAAGCCGGCGCAAAGGTCGAAATCCGATGAGACCGCGACGTAGGTCGGCACCGCCTGTACGTCGAAGGCGCGGAACAGTCTCGGGTCGATGCCGATGTTGGCGAAATCGTCCTCCCGGTCGACGATCTTGCCCAGAGCCTGCGAGAACTCCTTCATCGAATTGTTCGGAAAGCCGCGGAAAACGACGACGCCCCCTGCCCTCGCCGTGTCCTCGATAAGCTGGCGAAGCGCCTTGGGGGGCATCGAGAGGCTGGCGAACGCGATGAGCTGCGGCGCCTCCCCGCCGCCGACTTTGGCGTTCGTCGCAGCACCCTGCACGATTTCATCGAAGTCGACAGCCCCTGCAGGTCCTTTCGGCAGATCCGTCGCCGCGACGCGCCGCATGTTTTCCATGCCGCTGTCACGAACGGTAACCGCCTCTTCCCGAAACGCGTCACCGCGGTCCTTGATCTGATCGACGAACGCCTCGGCATCCGCCTGAAGGTCCGCCGATCGCTTCTTGATGGCCTGAACATCGATGCCATCGACGGTCTGGGCCAGGAGAGCGGTCATGCTGGCGGCTGCGACGAGGCCAACGGCGCCCAAGATGAGAAGTCGCATCGCTCCCTCCTTCACAGCACGCAGCAGTTGCGCTTGCGCCAGACCAGATAGCCCATGTCCTCGCCCCCCGCGGGATAGGCACGACCGGCATCCGGCGGCATTGTCGAAGCTCCGATCGCCGAGCAGGCGAAGCGCCCGCTCACCGTCGGAATCGGATTGGTCATCTGAAACCGGTACTGCTGTTTGCGCATGACTGGCATGAGGTACTTCTTGCACAGCCCTTCCGAGCCCATCGTGCCCCAGGCGAGCGCCTGCCGGTGCATCTTGTAGGCAAAGCGCGACAATGCGAGCCGCGAGGACTGGACATGGCCGATCGACGCCGGGATGTTCCCGTTCAGGGGATACATGGACCCCTGACAACCTGCGCACCAGAATAGCTGGTCGAGCGGCAGGTTCACCGTGCCGGCGACGCAGTCGCCCGCACAGGCTGCCTTGGCGAGCGGATTTGCGAAAATGATCGCTTCGGGGTTGATGAGCGCCGCAAGCGAGTCATCCTGCCAGAGCGGATCGACCTCGGTCATATAGGCGATGTCGAAGCTCGCCTGCTCGAAGCAGACGAAATCCGTAAGGATCTCCATCCAGTAGAGCAGCGGATAGACATACCAATGCACATGCCATTTGGCCGTGCTCTGCGACCTGCCGCCGACCATCGAAGGGCCGGCCAGATAGCCCTGACCGATATCGAAGCCCGGAGCGATGCGCACTCCGCCAAGATTGGGAAAACACCAGGGCTTCATGGTGACGTCCGCCAGGCGGGCAGGCTCCCAGAAGCCCACGGAAATGCCGATGCGCGGTAGAGGATCTGCACAGGCGCATATGGGAGACGCCGGGTTCTTCGTGTCGGGTCGGCCGCTCGGCCAGATCTTCAATCCGCCCACCGACAGCGGAAACAGGCATGACCAGCAGACGTCGGTAATCGGGTTGACGAACTTCCCATTGCAGGTGGGACCGGCAGCCTCGGCGCGTGGCGCCAGCATGATGGCGAACAGGACGACGAGAAACGTGCCGAAAATCGGTCGAAGTCCGCGCATCATTCTCTCTCCGCCAGTTGATCGAGATACGCCGCGTCGGCGCGCCGCTTCGCCCGAAGGTAAAGGACCGTGACCACGAGCGCTGTGGCGAGCAGCACGGCGATCAAACAGGGCGCGGCTCGGCCGATGCGACCGCGCAGCTGGTCGAGAAGAGTCACTGCGCCGGCCAGGGTGACGCAGAGAGCGAGCCAGGACAGGCGCATGGTCCTTAGCCTCGCCGTCTCGGGCGCCGCCATCGGCGTTCGGAGCATGTCGAGCCACAGCGCCATCAGCCGGACTTCCCTGGCTTCAGCACGATCTCGGAAACGCGCATCGTCCTGCCGTTTTGGCTGACCACCGCAGGCGTATGCTCGATCCCGAACGTTGCAGTGAGCTTGCCTTCCTGGTCGAAATAGAAGCGCCGCTTCTTCGCCGTCATCGCATCGATCGGCGAACCGTTGACGAAGATGATCTTGGCCTTGAGATCCGTATAGCGCGAGGTCGCCCACGCGAGTTGCGTCGCATCGTCGCCGTCGACGAAGACGAGGTCCTGCTTTATCTCGACGAAATCGAGCGGATTGATGCGATGACCGGCACCCGCAATCAGATTACCCTTCTGGTCCCGAATGTCGCGCTCGATCGCGATGGTCGGATCATAATCCCAGCTTCGCGCCATGCGCGCCGGAGTGATCCCGTCGACAGGCTTGGGCCGGCGAACTCTCTGTTCGACCCTTCTGGCAAACTGCTCGTTCATGCGGGCAAGCTCGCCGCTGCCCTCCGCCCGCCGCAGCCGCGCCTCGATCGTCGCCAGCAGATCCGGCTCGATGATGGGAAAGACCTGGCCGACATGGCCATAATCCCTGGCTTCGCCAGGGATAGGGCCGATGAGGAGCATGGCCGCCGCGAATGAAGCGATGCCGGCACCGCTTGTCAGAACAGCTTTCACAGGATCGGCTCCCCGGTTCCGATGACTTGCCGGCCGCAAACAAAGCCGATCTCGGCATAGCGACTGTCGAAGCCGTCCTTGTGCGGCGTCGCCGCGAAATAGCAGCCTGGGGGCACGACCCCCGTCGCACCGGGCACAAGGCGTTCGCCCGCCTTGGTGAAGGGCTTCATGCGAACAGTCGGAACGCCGTTGATCGTTACCGTCATGCCGTCATGCGCGATCACGTCTCCCGCGACAGCATAGACCTTCTTTCCAAACATCCTTGGCCTGGCGCCAAAATGGCGGCGCAACAGCGCGCTCGCCGGCGGATCGAAAAATATGAACTCTCCCTTGGCAGGCAGGCGGCCCCGCTCGATGAGGAAGGCCCAGTTCGGCAGGGAGTCCGTCGTATTGACGAGGAAAAGGTGGTCGTCGCTCCAATCTGCCAGCCCTGTCAGGGCAACGCTTCCGCCGACGAAGGCGCCAAGCAGAAGCCAAAGCTTCGGGTTCGGTCGCCAGCCCCGCTTCGCCGCGTCATTGACCGCCGCTGCCATCGGGACCTCCAAAGGTTGAAACGGTGGCAGCCGGCGGCTCGTACTGGGGCGCTGACGCGGCCGGCGCCCCGGGCATCATAGGCGCCGGTGCCATGGGATCCGGGTATCCGACCGGCGCCGCGGGCTGCGCCGTCATGGGCTGCTGCGGCTGTGCCGCGAGCATGGCCTGCTGCTCGAGCTGCTGAAGCTCCAGAGCCGATGCTTGCTTCGGCCGAGCAACGCCGGATGCATAGACCGCCTCCTTCAGCTTGTCGGTGATGTCGGGGACATTCTTCGTGAGAACGGCTTCCCCGACGAGCACGATCTCACCGCCCGAGCTTCGCCGCTCGAGCTCCTTGTCCAGCGATGCCATGAACTTGCGCATCTCCGCCTCGACTTGCGCCGGCGGAGAGGTGGAGCGCGCTTGTGCCTGGACATACTCGCCGACGATCGAGGACAGCCGCGCGGAAACGATCCGCTCCTGCTTGGGCGTGATCAGCGCCTTTGTGACCCACATCCCCCATATCAGGACACCAATGACCAGAAGGCCCGCGACGATCTGAACGGACGAGAAGCCCGCGAAAATTGCGCGCTTCGCTGCGGCCGCCGGTTGGGGCGCAGGGGACGGCAGGTCGAGCTCGGTCTGTTCAGCCATGATCAGCTTTTCCTTCGGGCAGGGCCGCAGGCACGATCTTCTCGCGGCGCAGAACGATCAGTCCGGCGGCAATCAGGAGATGTGCGGCGATGAAGATGTTCTTGAATGACGCGATGCGGTCAGGAGACGCGGCGACGTAGCGGGCCGTCAAATTGTTGAGCTGGTGCATGAGCCCATCGAGCGAGAAACCCCCGAGCGCCACGAAGAAGAGCGCGAACAGCCCCCAGGTCAGCAAGAGCGTCGATGCCGTGAAGCCGATCAAGTGCAGATAGAAATGGAGCAAGCTCCGCAGGGCGGGCTGTCGCCCGACCGCGATGTCCGCGCCATTCCTCCTGTGCGCTGCGGCATCCATGGCCTACTCCGCCGCCTCGGCAACGTCGACTTGCTCGTGCGACGCCCACTTTTCCGGATTGCCGGGGAAGGCGACCCGTTCGATCGCCTCATCCATGCTTAGCCCTCGCGCGACCAGCGCCTCGATCGCCGCGTAGATAGCCGGGCTCGACGAATAGACGGTGGCCGAGAACGGATCGAGCACCAGCCTGCCGACGGCCAGGGTCTCGGGGCCCTTGATAAGGATGTCGGAATATTCGCGGCCGTTGATCTTCAAGGACCGCAGCAGCGCGTCGGTATAGTCGTCCATCTCAAAGCGGTCGTGCTTCTTGAAGTCCGCGATTGTCTCGGGCTTCTGCTGGAGAATGACGAACCAGTCGGAGTTCTCCAGCGCCGCGACGGACCCGGCCGACTTATAGTAATCGTTCAGGGACTGCGTCGCCGTCACCAGCGCCGCGCCATATTTCCGGCAGGTGCGAGCATAGGTCTCGATGAAATCGGCCATCGCACCGCCGCGCAGCATCTGCCACGCTTCATCCAGAAGCAGCGCCTTCGGGACCGAACGATCGACTTTGCGCATCATCTGCTGCGACATGAACATGATCGCGGTCAGCACGACGCTGCGCAGTTCCTCGCGGGATGAAAGGTCGGAGAGCTCGAACACCGTGAGCTGCGCCGACAGTTCGAACGATACCTCGCCCTGGAAAAATCGCCCGTACGTCCCTGCCGACGAAAAGGGGCGCATGGCGATGCCAAGATCCATGGCAAGGCCATTTCCGGTGGCTTCGAGCGCAGCGATCACGTCGTCGATCGAGCCCTGGCGTCCCTTTTCGCTCCAGACGCTGTTAACGGCCCCGTCGATGAGGCCACGCTCGGTATCGTTCAGCCGGTCGATGTGGCGCGACATCTGGTTCACGATGGCTTTGAGCATCGCCATGCAGTCGAGCAGGTAATCCTCGTCGCTGCGGGCCAGCTCCTCATCGATCATGCTGAAGGGGTTGAGGCAGAAGCCGGACGACATCGTAAATTCGACGAACGCGCCGCCCTGGAGCTTGGCGGAGTGCTCGAAGGAGCGACCGTCGTCGATCACGACGACGCGCGCGCCGGCACCGCAAAGGGAGGCACAGAGCTCCTGCAGCGTCACGGATTTGCCCGACCCCGATTTGCCGAAGACGGCGACATTGTGGTTGCCCGCCGCATTCTCGAACGGACTCCAGAAGAAGGGTTGTCCACGCCGACCGATGAGCATGAGATGCGGCACCTGGCCGCCGAGATACTCGCCCTGGATCGGGGCCAGGTTCGCCGCCGTTGTCGTGAGCAATGTGCGCATCCGCTTCATGCGCTCGAGGTCGCGTGCAAGCCCGTTCGCCATTGTCATGGGCATGGCGCACAAAAGGCCCATCACCTGCAGGTACCGATCGTCGAGCAGGTCCCAGCCCGCTGCGCGATAAACCGATTTGAGCACGCGTTCGTTGGCGTCCCCCCTGCCCTTCGGCGAGAAGGAGGTCACGCTGAAGAAGACACGCACCAGCTTGCGCCCCTGGCGCAGCTCGTCGTTGACGTAACGCCATTCCTGGCTTTGCTCGCGCAGCTGCGGCAGGAAGCGCGCCGACTTGGAGTCCGCAAGGCTCGTGGTGCGCATGAACTTGAAGCTCGCCTTGTTCGACGATGCCAGCGGATCGGGGAACTCGACGCACAGATTTGTCGCGACCGGACATGGCATCCTGAGCTTGTCGGTGAACATGTCGCCAATGAGCCGGGCGACATCCCACGGCGCCCAGCGGCTCGGCAGGTTCCGGACCGAGAATGAGCGAACGTCGAAGACGTCCGGCAGAATCTCACCGATCTCGGGCGCCTCGTCCACCGTCGCCCCGGTTGGCCGAAATCGCTCGGTTCTGAGCAGCATGCGATCGGGCTCGATGTGAAGCTCCACATCCCGGCGCACCGCCTGGTCCGCAATCGGATCGAGCGGATTGTAGTTGACGACGTCCTCCCCCGCCGCAGTGGTCGGCGAGGTTATGTCGTCGATCCACCCGATGAGGTCGGTCGGATCCATCTTGCGGGCCGGCACATTGATCGATGCGAGGGCCGAGATCAGACCGTCCATCACCGCCACGATTTCCTCGACAGACACGCTCGAGGATTCCGGGGTCGAGTAGGAGATCGCCACACGGTGGTTCCGCAGCGAGAATGGCGCATCCGCGGAGAGCGAGCGCCACACCCCGTCGGTCAGGAAGTCGATGCGGTGCTTCGCCATGCGCTCGTAGACGCCGCGAGCCGAGTAGCGCGGAAGATACCAGCGCGAGAGACGCTCGGACACGCGCGGACTCATCCACTGGTGGAATTGCAGGCATCCCGGCGCGGGGATCGCTTCGGAAAGGAACTGGGTGAGGATCTCCCCTGTCCGTTCGTCTGCACCGATCAAGGGAGCTGCCTCGATCACAAAGCCCCGCGACGCGCTGTTGTAGAACACGCCCGTCTTTGCGTCGAAGCTGCGATAAGGGAGCCAGTCGGCCAGCATGGGCACGCCAAGCTCCGGCCGATCCGCATCGGGACGCTGGCTGTCGCCGAGGATCCCTGAAAGAAGGCTCTCGAAGAAGCCGCCCTTCCCCGCCATCTCAATGATCCTCCGGCACTGAGGCGGGGAAGTCCGCGGCGCGAACGGTCGGCGCAGATAGGTTCGGCTTCGAGGCGACGGGAGTGCCATCAGCGGCGGCATCACGCGCATCCTTCGCAGCGGACCCGGCAATCTGCCGATAGGCGGGATCGCTTTTCACCCGTTCGACGGCCTTTTCGCCCGCCGCAGAGATCGTCGTCGGCGGCGCCGCAGAAGCCGCCGGCTCCCTCGCATGGCCGCCCGCCGGCGCCCCAGAGGGGGACAAGGGCGCCGGCGAGGCGGTTACGGATGGTGCGTGGGCAACACCATCCGCGGGGGCTGCGGCTGCTGGGCTTTTTTGCTTTTGCGCGAGCCGCGCGGCGACATCCGCCTTGATTGTCTCGAGCGGGTCGCCTCTCCTCGCACGCGCGGCAGCGACGGCATCGGGATCCGGCGCAGCAGGATCCCCAACACCAGGCGACCCACCCGGCGGGTCGACGCGGTCGACGGCATCGGCCAGACTCTCCGGGACCCCTAGCGCGTAGTCCAGACGCGCATTGGATGGGACGGTCTGCGCAAGGCTCTGCTGCCATTCACCGCTCGCGACGACCGCATGTATGGCGCTTTTCTCATGCAGGCGGCCGCGCTCGTCGATGTAGGGCTGGAAGACGATCCTGAGCACCTTCTCGCGCGTCCGGGCTGGATCGGCGGGGACAGTGGCGGCGGTCCGCCTCGATGAGCCAAGACGGCTCCGATCCCTGGTGGAACGCGGGGCAGCGTCAGCCGGAAGCGCGACCCCTTCAGCTGCATCTGCCGTAATCATGGCAAGCGCGCGGTCATCGATCGTTGCGCTCGGCGCGCAGACGCCATCAGGAGCAGCGCAGGAAAAGTCGCCGCGCACATTTCCGCCGAGCGCTGCGCAACCTCCAAGCGCAAGAGCGGTCGAAAGCAGCAGCGGCGCGCCGAGACGGCGCCAGGGGCTATGCAACGCAGCGTTTCTCATGACCGCGCCTCCCGAAGCCATGCTTCAAGGAAAGCCCGGGGGCGATATCCTTCGATCATCGCGCCATCGCTACGCACGATGACGGGAGTGCCATTGAGGCCGTTCCGCTGCGCGAAGGCCTCGTTCGCATCGAGGCCGGCCGTGTTGCACGAAGCCTCGCCCTTTATCGGCTGCCCGGCATAGGCGGCATGGAGCGCAGCCTCGCGGTTCTTGGCGCAGTAAACCCGGTCGGCGAGATCCCGGCTTCCCAGCACCGAGATCGGCCGCTCGACCACGCGCACGTTCATGTCCTTGAGAACGCCAGTCAGCGCCCGGCAATAGCCGCAGCGAAAATCCGAAAAGACCGTGACGGTCGGGCCCGCCGGATTCCCCCAGACGATCGCGCCATCCTTCGGCAGGCTCGAGAGCGAAAGCGTTCGCGCCTTGGCGGGACTTGCCGGCCGCTCGAGCCGTGCAGGTGCTGCCGCCAGCTGCTGGCCCGCCTCCTCCTCGCCGCCGGCGGCAAGCGCGTTTGCCCGCGCGGAGGAGCCGACCAGCATGTCGGGGTTCATCTCGAGCAGGCGCGCCGCCGTTATGTCCTGACGGGTCTGCATGTCATAGACGCGCCCGATCACCAGATAGCGGGCGCTGGTGTCGACATAGAATAGGTTCTCGCCCGCGGTGATCTCGCACAGGCCCGCAATTTTGCCGCAGTCGATCGCACTCACGGCAGTCTTGGGTAACCGCGCCTTCAGGAGCGCCTGCACCTGGCTTTCGGCGCTGCCCACATCTGCGGCCAGCGCGATGCCCGCGACGCTCAGGGCCGCGCCGGTCGCAACCAGAAGGCGCGATCGCCGAGTGAGCGAGCGGACACGATCAATTGCGGACATAGACACCCTCCAAGAAAACAATTTCGACATCGATCCCGGTCGGCATTTCGATCACCGGCTGATATTGCTCGGCGCGCTCGATCAGATATTTCGACACCATGTCGCCCGACTGCGCGACGCCTTCGCCAAAGCCGCCTTCGAGGATTTCGCCCGTCGAAAGCTTGTCGCGCTGCCCGTTCGTGGTGATGTTCGTTCCCTGGAACACGCTGTTGGCATTCGCGGAGAAGCCGCGGCCGAAGCCGCCGGCGAGCCCGGCCAGGAACGCCTGGGTGACGAGCGAGCCCTCGCGGGACACCACCCTTCCCCGCACGCCGGTCTTGCCGCCGAAGGCAATGAATCCCTTCACCTCCGACACGGCGTAGCGGCCGCCCGGCTGCGGGCAGGTCATCTTTTGCAGCTTGACGTAGACTTTCTCGCTCGAAAGATCGCCGCGCGCCGCGCCGTTGATGAGACAGCCTTCGATCTTGGTCGTAAGCAGCCGGCCGTTCTGATAGACCGAACGCGCGGGCCCCGTAACGCGGAGCACCACCGGAAGCGGGTCGGTCTGGCTGTTCACGCCGGCGCTCGCGTCGACGCCGACGATCACCTTCGCCCTCGCGAAGCTGTTCGGCGGCAAATAATTGACGCTGTCCGTGTAGGTGGTGTTGCCTTTGGCGACCCGCGTGGCGTTCCCCGTCTCCGCCGTGTTGAAGCTGACAAGCTTCACCTCGCTTGCGGTGCCCACCGGTCCGCGCGCCGCGGCGCCTGGGGCACCGTCGGGACGCTGGTAAGCCTGCGGTCCGTTCGGGCCGTAGAGCGCCGCCGGGCCGGGCGCGGGCGGCGTGGCGGCCGGGCGCGCATTGATCTGCCGCCGCAGCTGCTCGTTCTCGGCTTGATAGGCCGACAGCACGCGCTGGCCGTCGGCCTGCATTGCCTGGTTCTGGCCCTTGAGCGCCTCCACCTGGGCGGTCAGCATCTCCAGCCGGCGGTTCTGGCCGTCGATCGACTTCAACTGATTTTCGGTGGACTGGAAGCGGTTCTCCGAGAGCGCCATCCACTCCTGCTGCGAGAGATTGCGGTTCACCAGGTCCTTGGTCGAAACGGTGACCTCGCTCGTGCCGTCGTCGGCGAGCTTGTCGCCCTTCTCATCGCCGCTGAAGATCCAGAACGAGGAGAGGATCAGGCCGGCGCCCGCCACCCCGGCCAGCAGCAGGCGCTGCTTGCGGCGAACGGCTTCGTTCGCGGTGAGATCGCTGGCGACAGGAGATACGCCCTCGTCCGAAGCCCCATCAAGAGCGGGACGCTTGCGATTCAGGAAATCGAATAATGCCATGTCCTCACCTTCCGTTCTGGGACACGAGGTAGGCGGTGGTGACCTTGCCCGGAGCGAGCTTGCTCTCGGCGATCGACACGGCCAGGGCGCTCGCTGGAGCGACCATCGCTTCGGTCAGCTCGACCTCTGACGGACCCTTGTTCTCGATGCGCAGGACCTTGCCGCTGAGCTCCGAACCGCGATATTCCGCGATCATCTGCACCTTGAGGGTGCCAACATAGACCGGCCGCAAGGCGCGCTGGCGCATCTCGTAGCCGTCGGCGACCGCATTCGAATACATCGCCTGCACCAGCTCGACCGCGGCATCGTGGGTCCCGAGCCTCTCGGCCGGACCGTTCTCCGCTGCGCGTTCGTTTGCGATCGCCGGATTGGAGACGAAGACCTGGGCGGCCTGGTCGCCGCCGATCCGGCAGACGAACTTGTAGACATAGCCGCGCTTGCTCGTGGCGAAGAAGGAGAGCGCCGGGCGGGCAAATCCGTCGGGAACGGACAGGTAGATGTCGCCGCGGACCGGCTCGTTGACGACCGAGAAGTCATCGGTCGGATTGCCGGTGGAGATCTTGGAGACCGACGCGAACTCGTCTTCGACCAGGCTGATACGCGTCAGGTCCTTGGCGGACGCCTGGCAGTCGACCTGGCTGCTGTCCGCCGCCATGATGGTCTGATCGGCCCAGGCGGGCTGCGCGCTCAGCAGAACGGCAATGCCTATCAGCGCAGCGCCCGTGCAACGGCTCAGATGACAGTTGACGCGCGAGAGGAAGGCGGTGCCCGCAGCGGCACTGCCGACGACATAGACGGACATCATTGATCCTTCCCCTGCTCGGCCGTCACCATGCCGAAGCCGATCAGCTTCAGGGACAGGCCGGAATATTCCCAGTCGTACCGAAAGGTCCGCCGCTCGTTCGAGATGACCCGATTGCCGACGATCGTATGCAGACTGCCCGTCACCTCCGAGCGCAGCCCCTTCGTGTCGAGCTCCATCTTTTCGATCGTGAAGAACTGCGAAATCGAAGATCCACGCTGTTCGTTCACGATCTTGAGCAGGTCCGCCTTGACCTTGCCCTGGGAGGCCGGCGCCGTGATATCGAGCACCGCGTTCATCCAGTATTCGAGGTTCTGCGGGCTGCGATTGAGGGTGAGCACCACCGTGTCGCGCGTGATCATCTCGAGATATTCGCGGCTGACCCCGGCGGAGCTTACCGTGACCGGCGATCGCAGGATCGGCTGCAGCACGATTTCGCGGTCCCGCGACACCGTGAAGATAAGCAGCAGGATCGTCAGTGCGCAGAGGCCGACGGCGACGATCGCGAGCAGATTCCGCTGCCGCAAGACCCGCTGGCTGTGCGAATGGCTGTAGGAAAGTTCCATATCACCCCGCCATCAATCGAAGGTACGAGGGTGGCGTGGCTCTCAGACCGGTGAAGCCGGCCGGAAGAAACCAGTAGGCCAGATGGAGAAGCCATGACGTCGCCCGGCCTGCCTTCGCTTTTCTGAGACCCCACCAGCCCGCACCCGAAAGCAACATGCCGATGAGGATGTGCTGAGACAGAATCCCCCAGACGAAGGGGATGACCATCGCCAGGAACTCATCCAGGGTCCACAGCCCGATCAGCTCGGGATCATCCAGATGAGTCGGGATGACGTACTTATCCGCCGCCATTGCACCACCCTCTCCTTGGGTCGGTCAAAGCTGCTACTTCGCCCGACCGCAGGAATGATCAGATCGTCGCGGTGACCGTCGACGTGACGATGGGAATGCCCGTGCCGGCGCCGACGCCGACACCGACCGGGATGGCGATCTGGCCCATGGAGAAGCGACCGGAGGCGAGCGCGACGATGCCGCCCGCGAGCGAAAGCACCGTGATGATCTTGCCGCCCGAGCCCTCGAGGAAATCGGTGAACTTGTTGAGCGCCGTGTCGAAGGTCGTGTCGGCGCCGGCGAATGCCGGACCGGCGAACCAGAAGGAGGCGAACAGGAGGGCGGCGATCACGACGATCGCCAACTCTGCGCGCCCGGTCTCTTTCAGGACTGACTGCATGTTGGGTTCCCTTCAATTGGAGACGCGACGAGAACCGCGCCCAGGGAAAGCTGACCAACCCGCGGCCGGGTCGTCACGGGCAGCCGGGGTGACGGGGGAAGAATCTTTCGCCGATCGAGGCCCTGCCCCCGAACGCCGGGCGGCCTGCCCGCTCATTCGGGGCATGGCGCCCCGGATTACGGGGCAGACTGGCCCGGAATGCGGGACAACTTGCCCCGGAAATTGCGGCGCTGGTGGCGTCCCGGTAGACTCGGGGCTACGACTCAGCAGATATTAACCATCGAGACTCCAGGCTCCGTCGCAGTAGTCAGCGCCATGCTGCCTTTCAGGAAGAAGGATTCATCTCGACGTGGGGACGACGGCCGCCGAACACGAAGGCTTTGTGCTCGATGTCTCCGGATATCTCTTTCGGCTGACCACCGAGTGCCTGCGCCTATTCTCCAATGAGACGAACGAGCATCAGACGCTCGTATCGCTGGTCGCGGCGCGGCTCGCCGAACCGGGTGCCGCGGGCAGGCATGAAGTGCGCACGATGCGCGAGCATTTCGCGGCGATTCCGACCCATGGCGACGTGAAAATCCGGCTTCCGCTCTCTGATGCGAATGCCCAGGCGCTTGAGGAAATGCGGCAGGCTCTCGGCCGCCGCCTCGACACCACACTGACGATCGGCGACGCGCTTTCGGCGCTGCTGTTCGACTATGTCGTCGAGCTCAAGACCTCGCAGATACTGGACCGGTTGTCGCTTGAGCAGCGCCTTGACGGGGGCGAACCGGGGCGCACGAGCACGCGGCTAAACTAGGAAATCGCCCGATCTTCGCGAGCTATATCGCGGTATCTGCGCTGGAATATTGCGCTCACTCTGGCTCCAACGACGCTTGCAAAGCGGGATTCACCGTGTTTGCCTTGTCCCCTAACGGGGAGGTTCGGGGGCTAATGTCGTCTCGCGCCACAGCTGGATCATAGTTCGTGCTCGAGCCGGATGACGAAACGATCCTGCGCGATTTCGTACCGCTCATTCGGTGCATGATGGACCGAAAGGACATCCCGCAACGCAAGCTCGCCGCCCTCACCGGCATCAGCAAGACGCGCCTGGGACTGCTGCTGCACAGCGACCCCACGAAGCGGTCGCCCATGACTGTGGACGAGCTTCAGATCATCCTGCACGCGCTCGGAACCGACATCGTCGCGGCCTATGTGCGCATCAAGGCAAGCGGGACGATCCCGCAGCCCCTGATCGAGCGCCATGACGTGCTCTTCACAATGATCTGCGACGCATTCGTCGACATGCCGGAAGGCCTGATCGTTCTGCTCGAAGAACTCGAAGGCATCGATGGCTCGGAAGTCCGCCCGGAATGGGCGGTGCCGGTCAGGCGAGCCGTCGTCCGGAAACTGCTGGACGAGGTGAGCGCCAAGCTGGCCCGCCGTGCACGCCTGGCCGAGAGCGATGACTTCCGGATCTAGCCCGACCGGATTCGGCGCCGGGCCCTTCCCCGCCGCGCTCCTAGAAGAGCGAGACGCTCGCGACGCGCGCGGGCGGCACCGACCGAGGCGGGAAGACGCTTGCGGTCTGGCGCGGCAGCACGGTTGCTTGCCGGTAGACGCCGCTCAAGCGCGCCCAGTTCATGAGGACATTGTCGACATAGGCCTGCGTCTCGGCGATGCGCGGCACGAGCCCGCCACGGACGCGGCCAGGCCCGGCATTGTATGCGGCAAGCGCCAGATGATAATGGCCGAACCTGTCGAGTTGCTGGCGAAGATATCTCGCTCCGCCGCGCAGATTATCCTCGACGCTATAGCGGTTCACTCCCAGCGAGGCAGCCGTCCCGGGCATCAGCTGGGTCAGGCCGAAGGCGTTCTTGGGCGACAGCGCATCGGTGCGATAGCGGCTTTCGCGAATGATCATCGCATCGAACAACCCGACCGGAATGCCGTATTCGCACGCGATCCCGCTCATCAGCTGATAATAGCTGGCGCGCCTGCTCTCAGCGTCCGCCCTCAAGAATCCTGTCGGCCGATAGGGAAGGACGCCGCAGCCTGGCTCGAAGCGATTGGCCGCGAAATCGAAGCTCGCGCCGCCGCGCATCCACGCAGGAACGGGGATGGCAGGCGCCGGCGGCAACCATTCGGCGGAGGCGGCCGAGCCTTCACTCCCGGCGCTTCCGCTTGCTGCCTGCTCGAGCGCAACGCCGCTGTTCGTGAAGCTGTTCGCCATCTGGAATTCCACCCACCGGCGGCTGAGGTCATGCACCCGAAAGTCCGGCGGACGGGCACCGGTCGACACCGGGTTGGGCACGCTCGGGGGTTCGGCGGCTGCATCCGGCCGGCTCTCCGGCCCGGGCGCGGTCATCGTGATGAGCTGCACTCTGCGCGCGGGCTTGGCCTCTTTCCCCTGGGCTGCCGCGCCCCCCGACACGACCAGCGCCACAATGCCGAAACCGATCCCCAACGCCCTCATTGCACCCTCCCTGCTACCGAAACAGGCCAAGGGAAGATCAGCGGCCGCCGGGTTGTCAATCCGCGTGCCCGAGCAGTGTCAGCCTCAAAAATCAAGATCAGGAGGCGCCGATGTGGCTGATCCCGCGCAATACGGACGGGACCCGCGCAGGGAGAATTGCGCTTCCCGCGCCCGTCCGAGAGGCTCTCGTCCGCTGGTATGTCGGACAGGGTTCGCGCGCCGACGAGGAAGCGGGGATCATGCTTGTCCAGCAGGCGCGCATCGGCGAGAGGTGGATCGCCTGCGACTGTTTGTCGGCCGACGCTCCGCCCCCGATCCTGACGCCGGCGTTCCTGTCGGAAGCAGAAACCTACTATCTGCGCCGTCTCACCAGCGTTAACCGTCCCGAACACAGGGCGGACTGCCCGTTCTTCCGCGATCAGGCCACCAACCGGCTGAGCGAAGTGCGAACGCAGGAGAGCCCGGCCGATCCGCCGACCGGCTATTTCGAGGTGCTGCGCCCGGCGCCCGAGAAGCTGGCGCAGCGTCCCGAAGAGGAAAGCAGCGACGACAGAACGCGCCAGGCCTCGGTGCCAAGGCTCGCCCGATTGCTCTGGCGTCTTATCAACCTCTCCGGTCTCAATCGTACGCTCTGCCTCTCCGACGAGAACCCGGAACATTCGATCAGCGACGAGTTCAAGACGCTGGCCATCGCGGCGCAGCGCGTCGAAATCGCACCGGGCATCGAGCTCGGCCGTGCCCTCTGGACGCATGCACAGGCGCTCCACAGCAAGCGCATCTATGCCCGCTTGCGCGAGCTCTCCCGAGTCTGGCCGCCCGGGCATGCGCCCCAGGGCTTCCTCGCGCTCTTCACGCAGAAGTTCGAAGGTTCGACGATCCATGTCGCCGGGAGCGATCCTGTCGTGCTGGCGAACCGCGTCCAGTCCCCCTCGATCCGCGGGAACACGATCAAGGGCCCCTATCTGACGATCGTCGTGGCGGGCCAATATCCCGAAGCGCATGGCTATGCGCCGCTTCGCGGCTATGCCCAGCCGATCTACTCGGGAAAGCGCTTCATCCCTGTCGATTCCGAGTTCGAGCGCGCGGTGCTGCGTGACCTGCTGCGGCTGCGCTGGTCCTTCGATCGCGCAGGGCTCGACCTTCTCCTCGAAAAGCCCGTGTTCGACACGCTCACGCCAATCGGATCATGCCGCCCGGATTTTCTGTTGGAAGCGCGCTCGCGCAGCACCGGCGAAACGCGGGAGATCATCGTCGAGGCAATGGGATCCACCGATGAAACCTATCTCGCCGCGAAAGCCGTGACCCACCCCCGCATGCAGCAGATCGCCCCGGTTCTGTGCGTCTCTCCGGACGACGTGGAAGAGGCGCGGATCGCGCCGCTCGTGCGGAAGGCGTTCGGCTTGTGACCGGCCCCTCTCGTTCCGTTTCGAGAGAGCGGCCTCGGACCGATGGCGCCTGCCGCTTTCTCATCGCCCGTTCATGGCATTCTGTCTGGAGGATAACGCTGTGCAGGACCGGTCCGCCGATTATGCGGCGCTCGCCGCTCACCTCAATCCCGACGATCCTGGCGACGGCGCCCGCCAGATCGATGCCACCATCATCGCCTATCAGCGTGCCCGATGCCGGCCCGGCAACCACGGACAGCTCGTGCGGCACCTCGGCATGCTGCTCATGCTGATCGCTGAAACGATCGCCGTGTTTCATGGGATGCTATGGCTCGAGCCGACCGCGCTCGCGCCCTATTTGGGCTTCATCCTAGAGGTTCCGCTTTGGACCGCGGCTCCTGTTGCGGCCATAGCCATCTGGCTCGCCTTTTTCCTGTCCTACCGCATCGAAGAGAAATCTGGTCAGGAGCTGCCGGAGCCGCCCGCCGCGATCCGCGACTGGCTCGAGGCGCACGACCATCGCCACGGAATTGCCTGGTGGCACGAGACGAGATGGCCTTGGCCCAAGCTGCGCGCCCACCGGCGCGAAATATTCGGCTATGTGATCTGGCGCAGAACGCCTCTGCCCTTGCGAGCTGCACCTTGAGGGTTGGCGGGCGTCGGCAGCTTAGGGAAGGGGCGCGGAGAGTGGCGCAAAGCTATCACCCTCGGTGGGCACGAATTCCGCAAACGTGCTCGCCTTCTGGGAATGTGGTCCGAAAAGCATCCGAAATCCCCGGCCCTAACATCCTGACGAAGCCTGACAGCGGACATAGCCAGACTGACGCGGACACATCGAACTCGCCGTCGCGGTCGACGCTAGAATTGGTCGGCGCAGCCCAGATAAGGTAGCTTAGCGCAAGGTATGCCTGGTGCTACGGAGGTCGCGCTATGGTGGCGCCAACATCAATCATACTCGATGACGCCCTTAAGGGGCGCGTCCAGCACCTGGCCGAAGTGCGTCGACGCAGCTCGCATTGGATCATGCGCGAAGCCATCGCACAGTATGTCGAACGTGAGGAAAAGCGCGAGGCATTCCGCCAGGACGCCATACGGGTGTGGGACGAATATCAGCAGACGGGCCTGCATCTGACGCTTGAGGAAGCCGATGCCTGGTTGGCGAAGCTCGAAGCCGGCGAGGACGCCTCTCAATGTCAGGGTGCGATGCAGCAACCGGATTCACCTCTAGCAATTTCACCCAAAGTGTATTACACTGAAATACAGATTTCAGATGCAGGAGTTTATCATGGCGGCAAGCCGTATGGTGCAGGCTCGCGTTCCTGGCGACATTCAGGATGCGGCCAGTCAGGTTATTCGGGCTTCGGGCCTGACGGTCAGCGACGTGGTGCGCGTGTTGATGACCCGGATCGCGCAGGACAAGGAGATTCCGGCGGCGCTGTTCCAGCCCAACGCGGAAACGCTGGCCGCCTTCGCCGAGGTCGAGCGCGGCGGCCTCGAGCGGTTTGCGTCCGTGGATGCGCTGTTCGCCGATCTTCATGCGGACGATTGAGCGCACCACGGCGTTTCGCCGGGACTTCAAGCGCGAGGCGAAAGGGCCGCGCCGCAATGTGCTGGATACCGATTTGCGGCGGATTATCGAGGCGCTGGCTACGGATGCGCCGCTGGAAGCGCGGCACCGGGATCATGCCTTGACCGGCAACTGGAAGGACTATCGGGACTGCCATGTAAAGCCCGACCTGGTGTTGATCTACCGGCTCATTGACGATGACCGGCTGATCCTCGCCCGTCTCGGCTCCCATTCGCAGCTCGATCTGTAGGCAGATGGCTTGCCGCCGATATGGAGGCCCTATGACCGATGAACTACCCGACAATCCGCCGATGGACGAAGCGTTCATGGCTGGCATGAGGCCATCCCGGCGTGGGCGCAGCGCCGAGCTGCTGACTATCGCCGACCGCGCCGCGGCGCATGTGAAGCGTCCCTATGTTGACCATGCCGAATTGCTCTACGACGAAAACGGGTTACCGAAATGATCCCCGGCACTTCGGCCACGACACCCCCGCAGCGCCGCCCAGTCATTCTGCACGTCAGCTTCGATGAGGCCGGCGCGGCGATCGGCCGCTTGCTCGCCATCGCCATGCCGCCGACGCGCGCGGCCGAGACCGGCGCATCATGGAAGGTCGCGGATTTTCTCCTGGCCTGGTGGAACGGCGACGAGTGCGGGCATTTCCCGATCATCCACTTGTGCAACGTCGATGCCGTTATTGCCGAGGATATGCTTACGATCATGGCCTATCTGGCGCAGGAGTCGACGACCTACGCCGATGCCTGGGGCTACCGCGACGCGATGGGCGACCTTTGGGTGCGCTATCGTGGCGACCCGGCCGAGGCCGTTTAAACGTGCCGGAGATCCACCGCCATCAATGGGAGGCGATATGACCGACGACGAGCTTCTGGACGACAACGCGGCCGAGCGCGCCCAAGCGGCGGCGCTGCGCGACCAGGCCCGCGCCGGGGGCTTGCGCTTCGAGGCGTATCTTACCAAAGATCAGGCCGACTGGCTGTTGGAGCAGATCGAACGGGGCAGGTTTGCCGATCCTTCCGAGGCGGTGTTCCTGACCGTCCAGAACTTCATCGAAATGGAGCCGCACGGCGATCTACGCGACGAGTTGCTGCGGCGTCGTATTCAGGCCGCGATAGATGATCCGCGGCCGGGGATTCCGCACGAAGAAGTCTGCGCCAAAATAGAGCAATGGATCGCCAAGCCGCGTCCCGAACCGGCGCGGTGGCAGAGGGCGGCGCAATGACCGCGCCCTCCCCTGCCCGGTTCAGCGCCGAGGACCGCGCCGTGCTGCTGGCCGTGAAAGGCGTCGGCCCCACGGTTCTTGAGCGCCTGGAAACGCTTGGCATCGCCAGCATGGAAGCCCTGGCGTGCCAGGGCGCGGACGAGGTGTGCCGGCGCATCGCGGCGATGCTGGGCGCAAGCTGCTGGTCGAACAGTCCGATGGCGCGCGGCGCGATCGAGCGGGCGATCGACGCGGCCCGCCAGGAGCGCGCGCGATGAATCAGCTCGCCCCCCTGGCCTCGCCTGCATCGTCGCTGCGCTGGCGCTGCCGGCGTTGATCGCGGCGGCCGACGAGCGCGCGCAGCTTCGATTCCTTGAGTTCTTCGCCGTTGCGATCCGCAATCCCCACACGCGCCGCGCCTATATGCGCGCGGCGGGCGAGTTCCTGGCCTGGTGTGAGGCGCGCGGTGTCGCCTCGCTCGCCCAGGTGCAGCCGCTCCACTTCGCGGACTGGATCGAGGCGCTAGGCGGCGAGCTGGCCCCGCCCAGCGTCAAGCAGCAGCTCGCCGGCGTGCGCCGCCTGTTCGACTGGCTGGTGACAGGCCAGGCCGTGCCGGTGAACCCCGCCGCGTCGGTGCGCGGGCCGGCGCACAGCGCGCGGCGCGGCAAGACGCCCGTTCTCGCCCCCGACGAGGCGCGCCAGATACTCGACACCATAGACGTTGCCACCCATGCCGGCTTGCGCGACCGCGCGCTTATCGGCCTCATGGTCTATAGCTTCGCGCGGATCGGCGCGGCCGTCGCCATGACCGTTGACGATGCTTTCGTCCAGAACCGCCGCCTATGGGTCCGCCTGCACGAAAAGGGCGGCAAGCGGCACGAAATGCCGTGCCACCACAACCTTGAGGAATATCTGCTCGCCTATATCGACGGCTGCGGCTTGCGCGAGCGCGCCAGGGGGCCGCTGTTCCGCACGATCGCGCGCGGCACTAAGCGCCTAAGCGATGCCCCCCTCGCCCAAGCCAATGCTTTCTTGATGGTGCGCCGCCGCGCGACCGCGGCGGGCATCGGCACCGCGATCGGCAACCACTCGTTCCGCGCGACCGGCATCACGACCTATTTGAAGAACGGCGGCACCTTGGAGACGGCCGCGACTATGGCGAACCACAGCTCCACCCGCACGACGCAGCTCTACCACCGGCGATCCGATGACGTGACGCTGGACGAAGTGGAGCGGGTGTTGATTTGAGCCGGCAGGATCAGGCGTGGCGGCTGATATTCGCGCCGTGGTCGCCTTGCATCATCTGCATGGCGCTCTGTAGCATCGCCAGGGTCATGGCGTCGTTTCGGGATTGGGCGCCTGCAATGCCGTCCCGCGCGAGCTGCACGAAGTTGACCCGTTCCCAATCATCGAGCGCGATCGGTGCGCCCTGCCCTGTCCCAACGGGTATCTTCACCGTCATTCCGAGAAACGCCGAGCTGTCATCCAGCGACATTTCGCCTCTTTTGATCTTGCCGTTCATCCAGTCGAACAGCTCCTGGCGCGTCATGCTGGTGAAATCAGGCGGCGCGGCGCTGCCTGGCCCGGTTTGAGCGGTGCTTGCCGGCGCGGTGGAGAGAGCCGCCGAGAATGAGGACGAGCTGGTGCGATCGGCCGATGATGGACGCTGACTCGCGGCCAGATAGTTGTTCGCTGTTTCAATTCGCACGAGAACGCCCTTTCCGCCAAGCCAATCGCGGACGATTGCAGGACATGGTTAATTTCAGGTGAAACGGCGTGGGATTTGAGCCGGCGAGAGACCGGACCTTAAGTATCGCCCCGCGCGGTCGCATTGTTCACGGGTAGACTATTTTCGCCGGGGGCCTTGAAGTGACGACGATCGGTGCAGCTACCAGCGCGATGCCCTATATAAAATCGCGCCGCCCAGATTGAATTATCGGTCAAGGCATCAAATGGACGCTTCACCGCTGAGGAAGTTACCGCAAGGCTTGAGGCGCGCGACGTCAGACAGCTTCGCCACGCGCAGAGCTATGAAAACCTCCTTGATGGCAAGGGGACGTATTTCGGCCACTCCGTTGGCAATAAGACCGTTTGGAAGCCGGAACTGGCGGCGCAGCAGATCAACGCTGCCCGCGCCGCTCGCGTAAAGCCTTATCTGCACATGTCCGGCCCCGTCAGCATCGAGGCGCTGAACGTCGATTCCGCCGTCAGAGCGCAGGGGATGATGAGGCAGCGCGCGGGGATCCAGATGTTCGGCCTAGAGCAAACGGTACGTCTGCCGTGTACCACGACCGGTTGTCGATCTATGGCATTACTCATGCCGCAAAATCACCACCGCGCCTCGAGCGCGATCCCCAGCACGCGCGGGTTTCCAAGGACCGCACGCGGTAGCCCGTCGAGGCGATAGTGATAATATCGATCGTCGAAAAGGTTGCTGGCAAAAGCGGACATCGTCCAGTGCCCTGTCTCATAGGCGACCCGCGCGTTCACCAGCGTGCGTCCGCTGGCCCGCGATGCGCTTTGTGGTAGGCGAACCTCGGTAAAAACCGCTGAACGATGGCTGGCGTTCAAGTTAATGGCCACTCGATCGACGGGACGAATGTTGACGCCGCCGGCGAGCGTCCAGCGCGGAGCATGAGCGAATTCAAGGCCGTCATAGTCCGTCACGCTGCCGACCGTCGTGGCAAATTCATCGAACCTCGTGCGCGAGTAGCCCACCGAGGCGTACCAGTCGAAAGCGCCGCTGGGGCTGTGCGTCGCCTCGATCTCGAACCCATAGAGATGGGACGAGCCGGCATTGACGATATGCGTGTCGTATATGCTCATGCCGAAGTTCGCTGAAACCTGCTGATCCTTCCAGTCGACATAGAAGGCGTTGGCATTCAATGTCAGCCGCCCATCGAGCCACGCGGAACGCAGCGACAGCTCGTAGTTCCAGGTGAATTCAGGATCGTAGGAAAAGGTCGCCGAACGCGCGATATTGCCGCTCGAGCCGCCTGACCGATAGCCTCGTTGGACCGTGAAACCAGTCTTGAGGTTCGGCGTCCAGGCCATTTGGATCCCCGCCTTCGGCAAGAACGCATCGAAGGTCCGATCGGTAGCGGCGGCCGAACCGCTCGCTTGGGCTACGATGCCGGCAACGCCCTGGTTGATTGCAACCACCGCGCGGTACAGCGGCGACCCGGTGGAGCCGAAAGCCCTCGGATCAGGATAGGCCCCCGCGAACCGCGCGGTCTGATCGATGCCCAAGCTGTTCGTTTCGTGGTCGTAGCGAAACCCCACGGTGAACATGAGCCTCTCGGTCAGCCTGAATTGAACATCGCCGAACAGGGCATAAGATCGCACGTGACCAGAGGCATCCGCTGAGAAATCGACCGGAATCGCTGCCAGCGCCCGGCTGTAGAGTCCGGCAACCAACTGCGCAGTCGGCGCGTCGATGCCACTGCTTCGCAGCAATGCGCTTATCGTGTCGACCGGCGTCGGAACGCTGTCATCGCTCGCCGTCGCGCTTCGGTTCCTTCGATCGTAGAAGAATGCCCCCATCAATCCGCTGAGGCGATCCCCCTCATAGTTCAGCCGGAGTTCCTGGGAGAACGTCCGATAGCGATTCTGCTGGTCGTAGGCGCCCCCATCGGCGGCCGTCATGTCGTTGTCGGAGCGATTGAACTCGCTAATCTCATTGAAGGCCGTGATCGCCGTCAGGGAGAGACCTGCGCCCAAATCGAAGCGCAGATCCGCGGTCGCGATATCGGTGCTCGCCTCACTGTCGTTAGGACTGTCGGAGAAGTTCCACCGACGGTCGAAAAAGTCGGGCACAGACGTATCGGTGAAGCTGAACGAATAGCCGCTGTAGCGGTCATAGCGCGTGTAGCCGAACCGCGCCTCGAAGCCCGGAACGGCCGTCGGCGTCCACAAGAGCTTTGCTCGGACCTGGGTCGTATCAAGAGGATTCTCGTGCGCGCGCCGTGTCGGATTCCAGGTAAATCCGTCGGCGTCTCGCTTTTCCACGCTGACGCGGAATGCGAGCTCTCCGGATACGATCGGACCGCCCAGCGCGGCGGCGAACTGCGTCTCATCGGCGTCCGTTATCATGGCGCGAGCGCGCAGCTCCCATTCCATTGTCGGTTCGGCTGTCCGCATGATGACCGCCCCGGCCAGGGCGTTCAGCCCTAGCAAGGTCGACTGTGGGCCTCGCATAATCTCGACCTGGCGGACGTCCCACATATCCGCCGGCGACGCATGAACCATGGCGGCCGGCACGGCAGCTCCATCGACAAATATCGTGGCGAGAGCTGCCCCCTCGCCGCCCATGATCCCGCGGTCGGCGATGCCTCGGATAGTGAACCCGCCGGCGCTGAACGTCTCCGTCACATTCGCCGTGCGCGCGTACACCTCCTGGAGTGATAACAGATTCTCCTCCTCGATGCGCCGAGCGGTGGTCACGGCCACGCTGCTGGGCGTGTCCTGCAGGGATCTCCGTGCTTTCTCCCCTGTCACGATGATTTCGGAGTAGGTGCCGACATGGCGCTCCTGCGCACGCGCAAAGCCACTCCAAGACAGAGCGGCCAGACCCACCACTCCCCACAACAAACAACGCACCACGATGGCCCCCCAAAGCAAATCCTTCGCCAGTAGATAAAGGCGTCGCCCGCTTGCAACAGGATTGATGAAAGGTTCGGCGATTGCCCGCGCGACCTGTGTTTCAGCCCGTGCAATCCGTGACTTTTTGCGGTGACGGCGAGACCAGACCCGCTTTGGGGAGCGTAGCTGGAGAGGCTACAGCAAATCTTGTTCGCAACTTGACTATCGTCAATGATGCGAACCGGGACGGTCGCATTGCCCGAGAATTCGAAGGGGGGAATCTTGAATAGTCGACCCATAGCCTTTGCGGCGGGAAGAAATAGCCGATGAATGGCCGACAAAAGGTCTTTCCGCCTGTGCATCGGGGGAGCCGCTTGTCAGGCCTCACCGCCGATGGCGCGTTCTCGGTCTCTTGCGCACCCGCACGAGCCATCATGGCTTTGCTCACATGCCAAGGGGTGGCGATCAGGAGCAAAATCGGATTACGTCGCCGCCATGTCTTGTCGAACGCATCCTTCCGGACGGGCCTGCCCGAAGCCGTCAGCGGGACCGCGCAGCCTCGCGCCACCCCTATGATCGCTCCTCGGCGAGAACGAAGACGGTGATGTCGATGACGATGCACGAAGATGACGACCTGGCACGCTGGCTGCGCCTGACCGAAAAGCAGCGCGCCTGTCTCGACCTGCTCATCGAGCGTAAGACCTCGAAAGAGATCGCTCGGATCCTCGGAATTTCCAAGCCGACCGTGGACCAGCGCATCACCGCTGCCCGGATCATCCTCGGCGCGGCCAATCGCGACGAGGCAGCTCTCATCTACGCGCGTCTCAAACAGCTATATGACCGGATCACATATGACTCGGTGCAGGTTCCCTCGCCGCCGACGCTGGTGCCATCCGACTTTCCGGACGGCGATCCCGAACCGGTCCTGAAGCTGAGCGACAGTGCGGCGCCCACCTTCGGCGCCGGCCAGGGATCGAGGGACTTCTTCCTGCCGTTCCGGGACGGATGGAGACACGATCACAGCATTCAGGCGCGCGTCATGATCATGGTGGGAATTCTCGTCGCCTTGGTCATCGTCGTTTTCCTGGGGCTCGGCATCGCGGAAGCGCTGACGCGGCTCGTCTCCAACTGAACCTGTTCAACTTGACCCACGGTTCGCCGGCGCGCGGGTGCGCGCCCGGCAAAGGAGAACTTATGCCTCAATCCATACCTCTGATGGCCGCCCGCCTGCAGCGCGACGTGCCGACTGCTGAATCCAAGGTCGACGACGCCATCATCGCCCTGTCGTCGCTGATGACGAGCATGGTGACCGCGCGGCGCGAAAGCGGTGCGCCCGCGAAGACCGGCCAGGCGACCATCCTGCGCCTCGCCAAGGCGCAGATGTCGCTTGTCGATGTGAGCAGCGACGTCCTGCGGATCCATGGCGACCTGCTCGAAATCGGCAAGGAAATGGGCAGTTACGATCTGCGCGATTGCCCCTCCGGCTCGGCGGAAACGACCCCGCATCTCGCGGCCGTAGCCTGACGGCGATTGACCGGGAGCGACTGGCATGAAAAGCGGGAACGATGCGCATAGCAATCTTCATCGCCCTTCTGTTGGTGGCTCTCGGCTACGCCGCCTGGCGGGGCGGTGCTCCGGAGCGGGTCATGGTGGGGATTGCCATCCTGATGGTCCTGCTCGATCGCCTGCTGGTCTCGACAGGTCAGGTGGAATATCATTCGGTCGACCTGGGTTACCTGGTGATCGACCTGATTGGTTCGGCGGCGACCATCGCCTTGGCGCTTCTGGCGCATCGCTTCTGGCCCATGATCGTTGCCGTCCTCCATGTCCTGCCGCTGCTGGCGCACATCAGCCGGGCGCTCGACGTCTCGATGAACCCGATTGCCTATCTCACGATGCAGGTCGCTTCGTCCTGGCTGCTCCCGCCCCTTCTCATCCTCGCAACCTGGCGGCACCAGCAGCGCTTGCGGCGCAGCGGCAGCGATCCGTCCTGGCACGTTTTCTGGCGTCCATCGAGCCGAATGACGGTGAGCGGCTAGCCGCCGCGCTGCTGCAGGAATTCCGCAGCATCGGACGGATCCTGGCCCAAACGCCAGAAGCGCTCGAGCGGGTTCTGGGTCACCACCCTTCGATCGCGGATATCCTGCTCGGCGCCCGGGACATGTTCCTTGAGGGTCTGCAGGCCGACCTGACAACGCAGCCGGTCGACCCTGCCTGCCCCAAGCTCGGCCAATATCTCATGGCCTCGATGGGATCGCTGCCGGACGAGGTGCTGCGCATCCTTTTCCTGGACGCTTCCTACCGCCTGATCGCGGACGAGCAATTGCACCATGGGTCCGTCCGGCAGCTCGAGCTTTATCCCAGAACGATCTTTCGGCGCGCGATCGAGCACGGCGCCACCGGACTCATTCTCGTCCACAACCACCCCACTTGGCCTTTTCGATCACGTTCAATCACGCCACATCACCTTGAAACACAATAATTTTTAGGCTTGTCGTAGAGTCGGCCATTGTGGCATATTGGGGTCGGTTTTAAGGGGATCGAAGCCCTTTTTGACCCCAGTCGCCGACCCCACGAACCCGTCGAGCGACCCCAGTTGGAAGCCGACGGAGAACCCCAGTGCCAAGCCTTACAGATGGAGAAATTCGCCGAGCCCTGAAGCAGGTGGAAACGACCGGCAAGCAGCTCAGCCTTGTCGATGGCGAGGGTCACGGAACCGGCCGGCTGGTCCTCGTGATGAAGCCCATGCCTACCCGCGTGACCGCGGACTGGATGGCGCAGCAATGGCGCGACGAGAAGCGCCTCAAGAAGAAGCTCGGCTCGTATCCCTCGATGCCCCTCAGCAAGGCCCGCGAGATATTCAACCGCGACTTCGCGGAGCTGATCCAGAAAGGCCGTAGCATCAAGATTGCCGGCGACACGCGACCGGGAACCGTCGCCGATCTCTTCGAGGCGTATGTCGCCTACCTCAAGGGGGGTGGGAAGTCGTCTTGGAAGGAGGCGGAAAAGGGCCTCAACAAGATCGCCGATACGCTAGGACGCAACCGCCCGGCCCGCGATATCGAACCGGATGAGATCATAGCGATCATTCGCCCCATCTATGAGCGCGGCAAGCGTTCAATGGCCGATCATGTGCGCAGCTACATTCGATCCGCCTTTAGCTGGGGCCTGAAATCCGAGCACGACTACCGCTCCACCGCCGCGCGTCGCTTCCGGCTGACCTACAACCCTGCCGCCGGCATACCGACCGAACCCAAGACCATCGGAACACGCTGGTTGAGCGAGGAAGAGTTCGTTCGGCTCTATCGCTGGCTCGAATGCCCCGACACCCCGGTTCATCCCTCCTATGCCCGCGCTGTCCAGATCATCATGCTGACCGGCCAACGGGTCGAGGAAATCGCTCGTCTGCATGTCGATCAATGGGACGCCAAGGAACGGATCATCGACTGGACCAAAACCAAAAACCTTCAGCCGCACGCTGTTCCGGTGCCCTCGTTGGCTGCCGAACTGATCGAGTCGATTATCCCGAACGAACATGGCTGGTTCTTCCCCTCTGCCAAAGACCCGTCGAAGCCCGTCAGCCACGGCACACTCTACAGCTTCATCTGGCGCCAGCGGGATCGCGGGGTGATCCCCCATGCGACCAACCGCGACCTCCGTCGCACCTTCAAGACCCTGGCCGGAAAGGCGGGCGTCCCGAAAGAGATCCGCGACCGCCTCCAGAACCACGCCTTGCAGGACGTCAGCTCCAAGCACTACGACCGCTGGAATTACATGGTGGAAAAGCGCGCCGGCATGGCGAAATGGGACAAGTTCGTCCGCGCCATGCTCGCCAAGAAGCGCATGAAAGCGGCGGCATGAGCCTCCGGCGCCCCATAAAGCGGAAGCGAGAAACGACTATGCGTATCGTAATCGGCCTGGCGTTACTGGCTGCGCTGACCACAGCGACCGCGGCCAAGGCCGATCCCTGCAAGGCCATTCCCGACCGCGGCCCGATGCCGTCCTATCTCCACAGGGGCGCACATTTCTCCGGTCCCGTGGTCTATGTCGGCGACGGCGACTCCCTGTGCGTGGCTGTGGGCCAAGGGCCAGCCAACTGGGTGGAGATCCGGCTGGAGGATTTCTACGCGCCCGAACTCCACTCCCCCACCGGCCCTGCTGCCAAGGCCGCGCTGGAAAGACTTGCCATGGGCCGGAACGCGGAGTGCGTTGCCAACCATAGGTCCTACGACCGTGTGGTTGCCACCTGCCGGATCGGAGGACGCTCCATCGGGGATTTATTGAAGGCGGTCGGAAACATCGAGGGCGGCAACGGATACGAGCAAAGCAAGCGTTAGCCCGACCTTTGGTGGCGCTTAGATGCGATCTGAAAACCGATCATAGGCATCGATCCGCCGGACCGGGGGATCGACCTCATACCTATAGATTTCCGTTCTCAAGAACCGCAGCTCGGCCTCGCGTTGGGCTTCGGGAACGTCGATATACCAAGCGCGGGGCTGCGGGCCGGGACCACCGTTCCAGCGGTATCCCCGCGCCTTGAGAACATCCTTGAGGTCGAAGGGCGAGTTCTCCGCCCAGATGCGCCAAGCGACAGTACGAGCGCCATCCAGAAGGCGGCTAAGACCCGTAACGCCAGATCGGGGCAGCCGCATCGCCAACAGCTCGATCGTCGCAAGGCAGTCGTGCATCGCGCGGTGGCGATCATAGAAGAAGCCGGCCGCCTGAGCGAGATAGGCGAGCTTCGCACCCTCGAATCCTTCCGCCGCCCAATCGATCTGGCTGAGCGAGCAGGCCCAGGGTTTCGTCGAGAACACGTCGCTGAAGCGTTCGAGGAAGCGGCGATCGAACGCCGCGTTGTGTGCAATGACGAGCGAGGCCGGTGCCGCGAATCTGGCGACCTCGGCGGGATCGATGACCTGGCCGGCCACCATTTCATTCGTGATACCGGTGATCGCGGTGATTTCCGGCGCGATCGGCTCGCTCGGCTGACGCAGCCCTAGGAAGCTGTCACCCACACTGAAAACGGTGCCATCCAAGCCGTAATTGAATGGCGTCATGGCGAGTTCGATGACCTCGTCGCGCTGAGGATCGAGCCCCGTAGTCTCCACGTCGACCACCAAGCCAAGGCGCAGCGGCGCGCCTGGAGGCGGAACGATGTGAGGGCGCGGCTTGAGACGCCGGATGATCCGGTAATCTCCCGTGGCCTCCAGCGTCTGCGCCAGGGTCTCCAGATGCTCAGAAGATGTCGTCATCGTGCACTTCATACCCAGAGGCTTGGGTCATGCCGGTCCAGGCCTGAGCAAAACACAGACGTCATCCCTTGGTGTCATGATCGTTGTGCGCGCCCTTGCGCGCGTGACGCTGACCCGAAAATTCTGACGCGCCTGCGTCATCGCCCCATCGTGGACATTGCCGGAGACGATCCGATCAGGATTAGCCACGATCTCGCCTTTGAAGCGTTTTGGCCATCCTTCAAAGATGACAACCTCGTCGAATTGCTTTCCCTTCGCCTTGTGCATGTTCATCACCACGATGCCGGATTCAGGCTTGTGAGCTGTTGCGAAATGCTCCTGAACAAACGACTGGCGGGTGATCGCAAGAGCGTTGCTATAGCCGCTGACGTCACGCCAGTCCTGAGCCAACCCCTGACGGAGCTGTGTACCGCGCTCAAGCAGACGCACGTTACGGACCTCCTTTGCAACATCCTTCAGTCGCTCACAGGCCCCAGCATCCAGCACGCCGCGCACCGCGACCCAATCTGCGCCCGGATCGCCCGTGAACGTCAGCGCAGCAATTGCCTGATGCACGGCATAGGTTCCCTGCAAGACGCTGTTACCAGGCGTCGGTCGTCCTTTCGCTAGACATTCGTTCCACTTGGACAGCGCCTTCCGGAACCGCGCAGCCTCGTCCATGTCTCTCTTGGTCGGCGTTGCACCACCTCGACCGTGGAAATAGCTGCACATCAACTCGACAAATTCGTCGAAACATCCGTCATGCCCGCGCTGTTGGAGCAGGAAGGCGATGATCTCCGCAGCCAGGATCGGGCCTTCCATATCGACGGCGGCCATATGGGAAATGGGCGGGACATTGCCGAATGGCTCGCGCAGAATATCCGACACCATCCGGGTCATTTTCTTGGTCGGCACGAGAATCGCCAATGACCAATCGCTCCGGCCAGTTTCGATCAACCGCTTCCGGGCTTGCAGCACCTGACCGACCAATGAGGCATAAGCTTGGTTGGGATTCGACTCGAACAGCGCGCAATCGATCCCCTTGTAGTCGTTCTGGCAAAATTTCCCCGTAAGGATGTCGTTGCCGAATAGAGCAATCTCAGTCCCCTTACTCCGATGGTTGTCACCGGCGAGATCGTGAACCGTCGGCGCGAAGGCTGCCGTGAAGTGGTTCAGCCTTTCCGGATCGGCGCCGATGAAATCGAAGATGCGCTGCTCCGGGTCGGCAAGAGCGATCAACGTGCTGTTGGCACCGAGGGCCTGGACCACCCGCCATTGATCGGCGCTGGTGTCCTGAAACTCATCCAGGATAATGTACGGATACATCGTAGAGATGAGCGCTCGAACCTTATCTGAGCCGTGAAGCAGGGTTGCCACGCGGTCTGCAAACAGGTCGAAGCAGACCTTCCCTTCTTCGGTCGCCAACCGGACACGCTCCGCCACCTCCTTCACGCGCTTCTCGGCCTTTTCCTCATCCGACAGATTCCTGGCCGCTTTGTAGCCGCTTCGAACCGCCGACAATGCAATCGCCTCATTCGGAGGCGTGAGGATCGTCATCCGCCGTGGGAAGCCGACGAGATAGCCATGCGTTTTGAGGATGCGCCAGAAGAACGAATGGTAGGTATCGACCTCGATCCGTCGCCTCTCCTCCCGCGTGATCGCGCTTTCTTCGTCGATCGCCTCAAGGACGCGGGAAACGGTGGCCCGCGCGAAGCTGAGGAAAAGGATACGCTGACCGGGCTTCAATTCCTCGCGCGCGATCTTCGCTGCCTTGAGGATGGAAACGGTGGTTTTCCCCGAACCGGGACCGCCGGTGACGAGCTGATGCCCAATGGACTGGAGAATTGCCTTCTGCGTTTCGGTTAGGTCGACCACCGCGCAATCGCCTATCCCAAGATGTCAGCAAAAAGATCTTCGCCATCGGCCTCGGCCGGTTGAGGTGGCGGGTCACACGCTGCCTTCAAGGTGGTGCAGGCATCGCGCAGCCACTGAGGGATTTCGACTTCGGAGCACTGGGCTAAGAACTCGGCTATTCCCCAATTACCTTTTGACCATTTGAAATAAGCTCCAAGCGCGGCAGCCGCTTGTGCTTTTGGATTCGGATACTGGTTCAGCAGATGCTGCGGCCAATCGAGTTGATCGGAAAATCGCTCCAATGCAGCCTGCGTGGTGTTGTTGAGGATCAGATCCTCAATGCCCTTCTCGTCGTGCATGAACAGGCGTTCCACCTGGGCCTCAATGGCAGCCTTGGCGGCATCTGTCTGCTTGTCGCACAATGCAAAGGTCCGCTTCCCGAGGCTCTTGTATAGGGCCCCAAGGTCGGCGATCTGGGTCTCGCTTCCGGCGTCGATCACGCAGACGCCCAAGGCTTCCAGAGACGCATAGGTAGCCGGACTAAGCTCGGCCAGTCGCCGCGCGACGACCGGGAAGGAGGTCGCCTCCGTAGCGCCTTCGGCGATGAGGACACGGCGCGAAAGTAGCCCCTCGCAAAAACGGGTCCGGAAATCCTGCCGATAACGCTTGTGCTTAATGCTCTCCGGCAACTCGATTTTGGATTGGCTCAGTTGGCCGTTGTCCGATCGCGAAAGGATGACGGTTTCGTCGAGGCTGAACTCTTCGAGCACATACGGCGAGTGCGACGTGAAGAGCGACTGCGCCGACAGTTTGCGCAGCTCATGGACAATCCGCTTCTGCGCATATGGCGGAATTGCCGTTTCGGCTTCCTCCATCGCAAAAATGACATTCTGCTTGTCCTCGGCGATCTGTGACAGCATCGCGAGCACCAGCATGTTGATCGTCCCCGTTCCCTGCCGAAAGAAGGGAGCGGCATGGTCGCCTGCACCCGTGGCGATGAACGCGGTGATGACCTTGCGCAAATGCTCGCGCGTCAGGTTCGACACCTTCAGGTGCGGCTTCACCCCCCATTCGCGTGGGACGTATTTCTTCAGCGACTTGTCGATGCTCTCGAGCACGCCCGAAATGCCAATGGCCGGGTCGCTCGCTACATCGATGGCTGCAAGCGTTCCGATCGTCCCTTCCCACATCTGCGGCCGGATTTCCTTCAGCCGGAGGATGATGTCCAGCAGGCTGCCGTGTTCCAAGCTGAGCGCCCGAGATCCTGTCCTCAACGACCGCAGGAAAAGAAATCCGCAGTGCTGCTTGTCCTTCTTCGAGAACGATGCAGGTGTCTCATCCTCTGAAAGGCTGCGCGTGAAATAGCTGTTGCCGACGAAGTCATCCTCATCAGGATCGTATTGGCCGACGAATGTGACACGCAGCGCGGCCTTGATCTCGGCAGCATCGACCCCGGCCGGGTCGGCCTCCTGATAGAAGTCTCCGGTAGTAGTATTCAGCCACTCGACGTTGGCTCCAAATCGTGCCTCCTGCTCCGGCGACAGATTGGTGATCGTCACCTCGACCGTGATTTTCGGCGCGGGGCCTGGCTCCGCGCCCTCGGGAGCATCGGGGTTTGGGCTGGGAAGATAGCGCCCCTGATAGAAATCATGCTCATCCACGGGTGGTCGCCGGCTCAGCCGGTCCGGCCCCAAGGCGAGATCGATCGCCTCGAATACTGACGATTTGCCGGTATTGTTGTCGCCGATCAGTACGGCGTGATCAGGCAGCACCAGTTTTGCCGACTGGATGCCGCGAAAATTTTCGATCACTACCGAGAATATCTTCAACGCCCCGCCCCCTTTAGGCCCCCATTCGGTTAGCCCGCGCAGCTATATTTGTACATCGCGCCATGAGCGCTTCGAACGGCTCGGCGTCATCGAAGAGCAGCCCGTCCTCGACCATGTGGGCATAGTCTTCCTTCAGCGCCTTCGCGCCGTCGCCGACCGGCACGAGCTGCAAGCCGCCGCTGACAGCCGCTGCATAGTCGATCGGCGTGCGGTCGGCGGCTTTCTCCGCGAAGAACATCGACTTGTGCCGGGCGACAGCGCTGACCAGTTCGCGATCGGCGAAAGCAGCTTCCGCGAAGCCGGCTTCATCCAGCCGGACAACATCGTGCCAGTGTCGTGCGAAGCGGTCGCCGCGCAGCCGCTCCTGGAGGCAGAAGACGTGGATGGCGGTCGCCTTCTCCCAGAAGGTCCGCTCCGCGTGCATGACACGCGGCCGCGCCGTCGGGAATATCAGGCTATCGATCTGGCCGGCAGCGTCGCAGGAGACATCGCGCAGGCTCGCCGGCTCGCCCGTCGAGCGGGCGCCGAACTCCAGCATGACGCTGGGCGCGACATAGCCGGACCCGGCCGCGGTCGCCTCATAGTCGATGAAGAGCTTGTCATCCTCGACGCGGATGGCCGCCGCCAGACCTTCGGCGGCCAGTGCGGTCTCGATCACAGGCTGCACGGTTTCCGCGACCCATGCCGGTAACCGCCGACGGACCTCGCTGGACCAGCGCTTTTCCTCGCTTCGTGTCTTCGGCAGACCCTCGCCATTGTCCCCGACCAGATCGGGCGCAATCGCCCGAATGTCGTAGGTCAGATCCACGTCCTCCGAAAACCGGCGAATGACGTGATAGGCTTTCGACAGCGACGTGCCGCCCTTGAACACCAGATGCTCCCCAAGCGTCGCGGCGTAGAGGGTCGCCAGCGCCCACACCACCCACACATCCTTTTCGAGAAGATGGGTGGGACGACCCGAACGGTCGGCGACGACGCCCAGTGCATCGCGCCGATCCCCGGCCGAAAGCTGGAGGAAGACGTCAGCCATAGGCCGCCTTTCCGACGCTCTGTGCGAGCCATGTCGGAAACTGCGGCGCGGCGGCGACCAGTTCGCCGAACACGCCGGGCGGCATCTTCCGTTTCAACGTCGTGAGCGCGGCCTCCGCCCTTTCGGGGCCGAGCCAAGCCAGCGCCCGCACGGCCTCCCCCGCCGGGCGGTTGGCCAGGGCCAGTTGCCAGCGCGGTGCGTGCCGCAATTCCACGACCTGCTTGCCAAGGTGCATTTTCCGGCTGCGTCCGGAGGTCAGATAGACCGAGCGGACGGGCACCTGCGTCGTCAAGCCAAGCGCGTTCGCCGCGGCGGCGCCGTTCGAGACGATGACCTCCCCTTTTTGGGTCGCGAGGGCCTCGACAGCCTGCTCGACCGACGGTGCGCGCGTGCCGAACCGACTGGCGATGGGGCGCAGATAGACGCCACGACCGGCGCGGATGAGCTGCCCGCGCTCGGACAGACGCGACAATGCCTGATCCACGGCCGCCCGGTTTCCGAGGTGGAGCAGGCCCTTGGCGGACACGGGCATCCCTTCGGGAAGTCCCGTCGCATGTGCAAGAATCTGTTCGGTCAGCCGTGCCATCGTCGTTCTCCTGTTGGAAATGTACGCGAGTTTCTGACAGTTTTCAAGGAAGCGCAGGGGAACATACCGAATAGGGGGAAAGCCTTCCCCTGCGGCCGAGCCTTGGTCTCTGCCTACCCCTTCTGCGGGGAGATCCCCGCAACGCCCCCTTCAGAGTGAGAGTGCGGACGGATTTTCCGTGACGGGTTGAGGGCTGGAAGAGAGGCTTCCGGCGCCCGTCGCGGAGATCATACCGATGGCCAGACACGATCGCAGCCCCGCGGAAGGTGGCGCGCGCAGCAACCTTTACGACGACATCACGAACAAGATCGTCGCCGAGCTGGAGCAAGGGCGGCTGCCCTGGGTCCAGCCCTGGGGCGCGTCGCCCAATACCGCCCCGCTGGGCCTGCCGAGAAATGCTTCAACCGGCAGGGCCTATTCAGGCATCAATATTCTGATCCTTTGGGGCGCTGTCATCCAGCACGGCTTCCCCGGTCAGGCGTGGCTGACTTTCCGCCAGGCCCTTTCGCTTGGCGGCAATGTCAGAAAGGGCGAGCGTGGCACAACCGTTGTCTATGCCGACCGTTTCACTCCCGAGGACGAGAAACGCCGTGCCCGCGAGACGGGTGAGGATGCGCATGCCATACCGTTCCTGAAGCGGTTCACGGTCTTCAATGCCGCTCAATGCGATGGCATGCCCGATGACATCACGGCAGTCGCGCCGCCACCGCCGCCGGGCCTGATCGAACCTCGGGTCGAGGCGCTGATCCATGCCACCGGCATCGACTTCCGCATTGGCGGCGATCGCGCCTTCTACATGCCCTCGCTCGACTATGTGCAGGTGCCGCCTCCGCAAGCCTATTTCGAGCCTATCAACTGGCACCGGACGACCCTGCACGAGCTGGGTCACGCCAGCGGCCATCACAGCCGCCTCAACCGCGATCTGACCGGCTCGTTCGGCTCGAAGAAATACGCTTTCGAGGAGATGATTGCCTTATCTGGACAGTCTGCACCGTGCCTGACGCACCATTGAACGGTATGCTTTGGCGCGACGCAGGGGGGCATCAGGCCGGATGAAGCGCTATCCATAAGCTGGCGTAATCCGGCCTGATGACCACCGTCCCGCAGGCGCGCAACGTGTGCGATCTGGAGTCGGGAGGGGGTCCGGGGGAGGGACTGACAAGCTGTGGATAATTCAGGTGCGTCGATCGTCATTCAGGAGCGCCGGACGGCGGATGGCCTGGACTCCTACATCCCGGTAATTCTGCGTGATGGTGCGATCTATGATCTCCACCTTGAGCGCTACTTCCTCGATTTGCCGCTGAACGGTTCGCGTTCGCGACACTCGTTGCGCGCCCATGGTTATGATGTTCTGGTCTGGGTTCGCTTTCTCGCTTCGGCCCGCGGCAAGTCTGTCTGGCAAGCCGATGCCGATGATGTCGGTGCCTATCATCGTGCCCGGCGGCGCAGCGATGCTGAGTTCCGGATTTCTGCATCGACGTGGAACCGGGCGATTGCCTCGCTCGACAAGCTTTATCGATGGGCCGAACGGGAGGGGCTGATCGAGCGTACACCTTTTACGCATCGTCAGGTCTGGCGACGATCGCACGATGGGCGCCGTGCGGCGGTCACGGGCCGCAATAACGCCTATGAGCGCGCAGCCCGTCGTTCCGACGTCCGTTTCATCGATCTCACCGATTACCGCGCCTTCCGGGAAGTTGGTTTGCGCGGCCTGACCGTTGAAGGGACCGAGCGTCCTGGAGCGCGTGACCGCAATGGCGCGCGCAACGCGCTGTTCGCCGATCTGCTGGTCACCACCGGCCTGCGCCTGGAAGAGGCATCCCACTTGCTCGCAGCTGAGATTCCGGTTTGCGACGCCCGCTCGGAACGTCAGCGGCGGGTCGAGCTTCCGGCGGCACTCACCAAGGGTGACAGGGGGCGAAGCATGCTGCTGCCGCGCCGCTTGTTGCCGGTGTTTGACGCCTACATCGCCGTTGAGCGAGCCGCAGCCGTCGCCAAGTTCGCACAGCGCCGTGGCTGGGAAGCCATCGACCGCCCGATCTTCATCCACAGCCCCTCATTCGGGCAGCGTGCATTGCATCTCGTTGGCGGTGGCACGATGGACATAGAGGTCGTCACACCGGATGAACGCGCAAGGCTTGTTATTTGCGCTGACGATGGAACGCCGCGCGAAGCCGCGGTCCTCTGGCTGACCGAGGTGGGCCATCCTGTGTTGCCCAACTCGTGGGAAGCGATCTTCGCACGGGCGAGCCGCCGCTGCACGGACGCCGGCATCCCGGTCCGGCTTAGCCCCCATCAACTCCGGCATTCCTTTGCAGTCCACATGCTTGCCATGCTGATCCAGCGCCGCCTCGCCGACGCAGCGGCACCAGTGGGCGCCATGGAAGGTTATCGCCAGCTGGTCGGCGATCCGCTTCAACAGGTCCAGCGATTGCTTGGCCATTCGAGCCTCGCGACGACCTCTATTTATCTCGATCACCTCGCCACGCGTGCCGATACCGTTGATGCGGCAGTCGAAGAACTGCTGGCACTCGTACCAGGCTATCTTCGATCATGACCGCTGCTCCACGCAAAGGACGCAAGGTCAGCTTCGCGGCAGATACGGCTGCGCCCCAAGCCGATCCATGGTCGCAGATCAGCACGCTGCGCTTCATGATTCATCCCTTATATGGCGGCGAGCTGCTCGTCGATTTCACGGGCTTGCGGCCACGCGGCCTGGCGCTCGCATTTGCCCGGAGCCTGTTCATGCTGGCTGCTCCGCGCGGCCCCATCATGGTACGTTCGTCGCTCAAGACATACGCCAACCAGCTGCCAAGCTTCTTTTCCTACCTGGCCGGGACAGGCGACGGGATCAACGGCCCTGCTGACCTTCGTGCCCATCACATTGATGGATTTGAGACATGGCTCAGCGCGCAGGGCAAGTCTTGCGTGCATGGACCAACCTATGTCGCCAAGGTCGTTTCCGTCCTTCGTCGCATCGCGGACGACAGCCCCGAGCTTGTCGATTGCGGCTTGCGGGAACGACTGCGCTACGTCAGCTCACACGCACACGTTCGTTCCCGTCCACGCGATGCCTACAGTCCGTATGTAGCCCGCCAGCTGCGCGATGCGGCACGCGCGGATATCGCTGCGATCGAGGCGCGCTTGCGGTCGGGGCCGCAGTTCGATGAGGTGCCGCAGATCGATGGCGCATATTGCAAAGCCCATGCTGCCATCGAGACATACGGTGTTCTGGGCTACCGTGATCCCACGTTTCAGAGCCTGTACAAGCTGCGCAAAAAGCGCGATCTCACCAGTGACAGGCTTAACCTGAGCCTCCACGCAGCCCACTATCTTACTGCCGACGATATCGTCCCGCTTCTTGTTCTGCTCTTAATCGAGACAGGGCTTGAGCTGGAGTGCTGCAAGTCGCTCACCCTCGATTGTCTGCGCAATGCCGCAGGGGGTACCGTCGATATCGCCTACACCAAGCTGCGGGCACACGGTGCCGAGCACAAGACAATCCGGGTGCGTGATCGCGGCTCATCCACCGCTGGCGGTCTGATCCGACGCATCATCGCCCTATCGTCCAAGGCCAGGGTCCATAACTCCAGCGATAACCTTTGGGTCTATTTTCAGCCGGGCGAGATCACCGCAGGTATTCGTCAACTGCGCTTGAAGGTCAGTGCCTGGACGCAGCGCCATTGTATTACCGATGATCAGGGTAAACCGCTCCACCTGTGTCTTTCGTATCTGCGCAAGACGCACAAGGCCTTGTGGTATCTCAAGACCGAAGGCCACATGGCCCGCTTCGCCGTAGGTCATACCGTCGATATCGCGGCACGGCACTACGCCGATATTCCCTCCCTCAGACCGCTGCACGAGCAAACCGTGGCAGATGCCCTCGAAGAGGTGCTCGCTGGTCCAATGATCCTGCCTCCTCAAGACGAGGACCGGCTGCGCGGCGAGTTGGCAAGCCCTGATCCCGATGATGGGGGCATTTCAACCGCACTGCTCAATGGCGAACAAGACGTCTGGCTTGCAAGCTGTGGCAACTTCTATTCCAGTCCCTTCGCATCCGCCGGCACGCCATGCCCTACACCGTTCTGGGCCTGCCTCGATTGCCGCAACGCGGTCATTACCGCGCGCAAGCTGCCTGCCATTCTCACCTTTCTCTCCTTCGTCGACGCTCAGCGGATCGGCCTGAGTGCTGCTGATTGGACCGCCAAGTTTGGTCATGCCCATGATCGCATCGTTCAGCAGATTCTGCCTGCCTTCGCCGAAGACGTCGTGACAAGGGCCCGTGCGCAAGTCGCGAACGACCCTCCCACGGTCTATCTGCCGCCAGAGGCACGGGCATGACCGTTGTCCAGCTTCTGGCGGAGAGCGACGATGAGCGCGATGCCCTCCCTGTGCTTATGTCCGCGCCTTTGCGCCCCGGCTGCGATCGCGCGCATATTTCACGATACGGCGATCCAGTGTGGGATCTGGCTCCCGGCGTATTTCGCGACAACGCGCGGCGCTGCCATGTCACGGTACATTTCGGCGGTATCAAAGACCCATCCATTGCTGATGCCCTGCGCCAGATTCTCCATGCGCGGCTCAATGTCGATCTCCCCGGTCACCGTTCGCGGCTTGAGCCGGCCGGGGTGCGCGGCGAGGCCAACCGGACCTTGCGCTTTTTCGACTTCGTCAAGGCTCAGCTGGGGCGTTTCGATCTCGCCCGGGTCGATCAGGCTCTGGTCGATCGCTACGCCGGAGCCTTGCGCCTAGCCGGGCTGCGCCCAGTTGCAGCGGCAGCGCTGCTGCGGATCGTCTTTGACCTGCACGAGTTGCAGCATCATCTGCCGACTGCGCGCCTGTCCTTCGAACCGTGGCCGGGACGAAGTCCGTTTTCCGTGGCGGGCGCAAAGCATATTGCAGGGGAGAACCGGACGCCGCGCATTCCTGAAGCGATCATGACGCCGCTGCTCTCCTGGTCGTTGCGCTACGTGACCTGCTACGCAGGCGATATCCTTGCCGCACGGGCAGAACTCGATTGCCTTGAAGCAACGCGCAACCGTCTGATTGCCGCTGAGGAAGGTCTGGATCCCGCTGTTCGTCGGTTACGGCAACGCCAACGCCTCCTCGACTATGTTGCATCCTTGCGGCAGCATGGGCGCGGCATTCCGATCTGGACCACGGCACATAACGGCGCAACGCGAACAGATCCGCAAACCGGCGCCGTCACGCCGCCGATCAACTACCACCTGATCCACCTCCATGCCGGTATCAACGCGCAGGCCGAACCTGCCATGCACCTTGGCCTGGCCACGGGTGCACCAGACCTCATCGCCGCTGCCATCGCAGAACTCGGCACCGAGATTGGCGGCATGGATACGCCCAATTCTGCCGATCCCGATACGGGCATGCCTTGGCGCACCCGCTTCGATGCCAAGGTTTTGCCCCTCGAGGAAGTCATGCTGCAGTCCGCAGCCTATATCGTATGTGCCTTTCTCTCAGGCATGCGGGACAGCGAGATCCAAGCCATGAGGCGGGGATGCCTGTCTATTACCAAAGCCGAAGACGGTACGATCTTGCGGCATCGTATCAAGTCCACTGCTTACAAGGGCAAGCGCGGCGGCGGCGAGGAGACCGAGTGGGTTACCATCGCGCCGGTCGCTGAAGCCATCGATGTCCTCGAACGCCTTTCCGCGCGGGCGGGACAAGCGCGCGGAACAACGACCCTGTGGCCAGTCCTCACGCTTCGGGCCAATACCAAGACGCACGTCTCTGCAGAGATAGTCCGGCAACTCAACCGGTTCCGCGATCACCTCAATGACCACTTCGGATCCGCGCAGGCACCCGTCATTCCTGCCGGACCCGACGGCCGACCATGGCGTCTGACAACGCGTCAGTTTCGCCGCACAATCGCCTGGCACATCGCCAACCGGCCCTTCGGAACAATTGCCGGCATGATCCAGTACAAGCATGCGAGCGTTGCGGCTTTCGAAGGCTATGCTGGCAGCAGCCGGTCCGGATTTCGGGGAGAGATCGAAGCCCAGCGTGCGCTTGGCCAGATTGACGATATCCTTGTCTACTTCGACGAGCGGCAAAGTGGCGCACGCCTTGGCGGACCTGCCGCGAACAGGGTCGGAGTTGTGCTTGATACTGCCGCCCACGAGTTGGCGCCGCTACCTGCCATGATTGCCGACCGTCCACGTCTGCGCACCATGCTGGGCAGTCTCGCGCGGACATTGCATGTCGGCCCGCTGGCCGATTGCTTCTTTGATCCGGCAACCGCCCTGTGCCTGAACCGGAGTTCGGAGCCAGGCGCAAGCGGGCCAATGATCTCCATGTGCGAACCGGTCCGCTGCCCCAATGCCTGCATCGCCGAACGGCATCGCCCGGCATGGCAGCGCGGTGCTGATGAGGCACGGTTGTTGTTGCGCGAGAAGCGGCTTCCAGAGCCGCAGCGGGTGACGCTTCAGGCCGAGGTGGCCAGAATCCAGCGTGTTCTTGAACAGATCGCACCGGGTACCGCCACACCGCATAACGGTATGGCGGGAGAGGAAGAGGAGGCGGGTTTGCGGGTGACGGATTGAAGGAGCGGAAGACAGTTTCCCTCCGCCCGTCGTGGAGACCTGCCATGTCCCGATCCTACCCTGCGACGCCGCGAGCCGACGTTTATTCGCGCATCACCACCGAGATTGTATCTGCCATCGAAGCCGGGGCCGGCGATTGGCGCATGCCCTGGCACCATGATGGCGCTGCCACCACCAGGCCGCAGAACGTCACCTCTCGCCGCCGCTATCGCGGCGTCAACGTGCTCGCGCTCTGGATCGCAGCCGAAGCGGCTGCCTATTCCAGCGGTCTTTGGGGGACCTATCGCCAGTGGGCATCGCTTGGCGCACAGGTCCGCAAAGGTGAACGCGGAACGACGGTTGTGTTCTGGAAACAGGCCGCATCGCGCGCCGATGATGATCATGACGATGGCGAAGCCGGACCCGGCCGCATGTTCGCGCGGGCCTTCACCGTGTTCAACCTCGCCCAGGTCGAGGGCTATGAACCCCCACCTGTCGCAGTTCTACCCGAGGGCGAGCGGTTCGGGCACGCCGAAGCTTTCGTCGCGGCCCTCAAGATCCCGATCACCGAGGGCGCCTACGATGCGCACTACCGGATCGACCTCGATCACATCTTCATGCCGACCTTTGCCTCGTTTCGGGATGCATCAGCACAGATGGGCACGCTTTTGCATGAGGCGGCCCACGCCACAGGGGCAAAGCACCGGCTCGACCGCAACTTTGCCGAACGTTTCAAGCGCGACAGCTTGGCGATCGAGGAAATTTGCGCTGAACTGACCGCATCGTTCGTACTCGCCGACCTCAGGATCGCTCACCATCCGCGGGCCGATCATGCCGCCTACGTAGCATCGTGGTTGCGCGCACTCAAAGACGACCCTCGCGCCATCTTCACCGCCGCCAGCAAGGCGCAGGCGGCCGCCGATTGGATGCACGCCCAGCAGCCCCAGCCTGAGGAGATCGCCGCATGATAAGCGCCCCGAAAATTTGCGGTAGAAGTCACATTAGGGCTGGACTGTCAGGATAT